>NZ_JBSFPS010000453.1:0-4213 GCF_053588315.1 Streptosporangium sp. NPDC003464
ACGTCGACTCCCCCCTCGCCGTCGTAGGTGGCGCCGGAGTCGGCTTTGCAACGGCTGGCCACCGCGCAGGACGACCCCGATGACCTCGCCGCTGTGGGGCATCCGTACCGTCAGCGTGCCGGTGGGGTGGAGTCCGAGAGTCAGCCGGTCTGATCACCGGATCGGACCGATCGGCGTTCCCAGGCCAGGGCCGCGACCATACCAATGGCATAGGCGACCAGGTCCCATGGGTCGGGGAACGCGCCGACCAGGACACCGCCGATGCCCGGCGGGATCATGCCGACTACTTGGTAGAACTCGACGGCGGCGGCGATCGCGGCCGTGGCCAGGGTGCGGCGTGCGGCGGTGGTGCGCCACAGCAGCCCCAAGAACGCGTAGACCAGCATGGTGGCACCGACGTCGCTCACGTAACCGCGGACGAACGGTTGTCCCGGGCCCCGGTAGAAGAGGGTGAACGCGCCGACGGCGAGGGCGACGCCACCCAGAAGGACCATGGCACGGCGCATGAGATTGACATCTTCTCCGAATCTCAACGATCAGGACGAACCTGATCGTAGAGCTCGTCCCTTGACGATCCATCCGGAATGAGGCCCGACCAGATGAAACAGTGCCCGCGTGGTGCGAGGAAGAGAACTCCAACACCTGTTCATGATCCACCGAATGTGGGTTTTGACCTTTGTGGGCTGAACCCCGTAGAGGGACAGGCTGGTGGAGAGCGGCCAGGGCCGCGGTACGTCAGTCACCAACTCAACTAAAGAGACATCTGTACATGTCTAACGGCAGATGTGGCGGCCTTCTCCTGCACGTCAGGGTGAGGGCATGTCATTGATCAACATCACTCCCACGTCGGTTCACCACAACGCCTGGTTCCCCGGGCGTTTCCTCGGAGGTGGCGCCCTGGTGCTCGGGCCGCTCCTGTGGTTCGCCGGGTTGACGCTGCGCCACCTGGCGACAAGCACGGCGGAGTTCACGCCGGAGCAGCGGGCGTCCTTCGCCACGCAGCCGTTCGCCGCGCCGGAGCAGTTGGCCGCCTACGCCGTGAACCCGGGGCTGGCTACGGCTGGGTACGCCCTTTACACGGCGGGCGCCATCGTGCTGTGCCTGGCGATTGTCGTGCTGGCCCGGGTGGCTGCCGCGCGCTCCCCCTGGGCGGCCCAGTTGGGTGGCGCGCTGGTGGTCGTGGGGTTGTTCTCGCGCCTGTACTGGGCGGGAGTGGACGAGACGGCCCTGCGGCTCATCGGGACGCTGGGGCTGGAGCGGACGACCGAGATCGTGATGGACTTGTACGTGGACATCTCCTACGGGCCCTGGCGGGTTCCGGTCTCGGCGGCCTTCGGTCTCTACCTCGGGACGCTGCTCCTCGGCCTGGCCGCCTTCCGTGCGGGCACGTTCGGCACCGGGCGGCTGGTGCTGTTCGTGTTCTCGGGATGGCTGTGGACCGGCGTGCTGAAGAGAAGCGAGCTGATCGACGGCGTCCTGTCGGGTGCTGTGCTGTGCCTGGTGCTCGTGCCGCTCGGGATCAAGGTGCTGCGCGATGCCGTACCGCAGCTGCGCGCGCAGGCGCAGCCGGCCGGGGACCGGGTGCCGTTGCGGGTGCTCAGCTGGTGACGGGCCGCTCCGGGCACCGCTCGGCGGTCTCTACGCTGTGGTGGGTGAGGGATATGCGGGCCGGGCTCTTGTCGTGGGCGTTGCCCGCCTTCGCCTTCTGCGGGGCCTTCGTGCCGGCGGCGTTGCCCGGCGCGCAGGCGTACGGGTACGCGGCCACGCTGGCCGGACTGCCCGCGCACCTGCCGGTTGCCTACGTTGCGGCCGCCGTGGTGGGGTTGCTCGCCGCGTGGGCGGCGGCCAGGGCGGCGCTCGGCAGGCCGTGGCTGCTCCTGGTGCTCGCGCCGGCCGACGCTGTGCTCCGCACGCCGGGGCTGCTGCTGGCGGTGGCCTCGTACGTGGCCGCGACCGTCCTGCGGCGCCCGGTCCCGCTGGCGCTGTATGCGGTGCCGGTCAGTCTGGTCGCGGTCATCCCGCAGCCCGGTGCCGGGCTGGTCAGCGCGCTTGGTGGCGCGCCCCTGTTCGTCTGGCTCCCGCTGGTGCTCGGGCTGTGGGCGGGCGCCCGCCGCGAAGTGGTCGCGGGGCTGCGCGAGCGTGCCCGGCGGCTGGAGCGCGAGCAGGCGGCGCGAAGCGAGCAGGCGCGCGCGCTGGAGCGCGCCCGGATCGCGCGCGAGATGCACGACGTGGTGACCCATCGGGTCTCGCTCATGGTCCTGCGGGCGGGAGCGCTGGAGATCAACGCCACCGACGAGAAGACCGCGGCGGAGGCGGAGCTGATCCGCGTGACGGGCAAGGACGCGCTCACCGAGCTCAGAGCGGTGCTGGGAGTTCTCAGTGAGGAGGACGGGGAGTACCGTCCGCGGCCGACACTGGCCGATCTCGACGGGCTCTTGGAGCAGTCCCGCTCGGCCGGCGTCCCGGTGGAACGGCACGAGGAGGGCGATCCTGGCGCGCTGTCGGTCATGGTCCAGCACACCGCCTACCGCGTCGTCCAGGAGGCCCTCACCAACATCCACAAACACGCGGGCCGGGCCGCGACCCAGGTCGTCCTGCGTCATCTGCCCGCCGCGCTGCAGGTCGACGTGCGCAACGCCGCCCCGCCCGAACCGGCCCTGGACCTGCCCGGTGGCGGGGCCGGGCTGCTGGGGCTGCGCGAGCGCGTGGAGCTGCTGGGCGGACGCTTCACGGCCGCAGCGGAGCCGGACGGCGGATTCCTGGTCAGCGTCAGGCTACCGACATGATCAAAGTGCTCATCGCGGACGACGAGGCGCTGGTGCGCACCGGCCTGCGCGCGATCCTGGAGGCCGCCGGCGACATCGAGGTGATCGCCGAGGCGCGCAACGGGGCCGAGGCGGTGGCCGAGGCCACCCGCCATCGGCCGCACGTCGTCCTCATGGACGTGCGGATGCCGGTCATGGATGGCGTGACGGCGCTCAGGGAGATCAACTGCTCGCCTCAGCCGCCCAAGACGGTCATGCTGACCACCTTCGATCGCGACGAGTACGTCTACAGCGCCCTGCGGGCCAGGGCAGCGGGCTTCTTGCTGAAGGACACCCCGCCCCGTGACCTGATCGCCGCCGTGCGCGCGGTGGCTCAAGGCAACGCCACGCTCTCACCAACGGTGACCAAGCGCATGCTCGACGCCTTCGCCAGGCAGGAGACCCCCGACTCGGCCGTCGCCAGGAAGCGCCTGGCCCGGCTTACCGAGCGCGAACGCCAGATCGCGCGGGCGGTGGCTCGAGGGCTGTCCAACGCCGAGATCGCCCGCGAGCTGGGCATGACCGAGACCACAGTCAAGGCGCACGTCAGCCGCTCACTGGCCAAGCTGGGCCTGGCCAACCGGGTGCAGATCGCGCTGCTCGTCCGCGACGCAGGCGGGAACGACCTACCCTGATCACGGCTACTGGCGCCCCACATCGTCCGGACCTCGCCGCAGGGTTGGACAGTTAGGGGGCAGACCAAGTACGCCGGAAAGGGCTAATAGGGCTGGTCAGGCGGTAGGGGCGGAAGCCGGGGTTTCGGCTGTGGACAGCCGTGCCCGGCTTGGGGCCGGATTGGTTCCCGCAGTGATCTCACTGCGCTGACCTGGTCAGACGCCGTCTCGGGAACCAGACAGAATGAACATTCTGTCCGCTCAGCCCCCTACTTTGCCCCTGGCTGTAGCTTCGGGAGTCCTTGGCCTGGTCGCCGCCGCCGACAACCTCACCATCCGGATGAGCGGCCGTGACTACAGCGCCGTGCACAGCGACGTCGAGCTATTCGGCAGCTACCGCCAGATGGCGATCGCCAGCGGCGTCGATGCCGACGACCCGGTGCTCGCGCCGTGCCGCGGTGACCGGTACGGCCGCGCCGGGGGCTGCTGGGAGGAGATCGAGCGCGACCTTCCCGCCCGCGACGCAAAGCGCGACGCCGATGGTTGAGACACAGCAGGGCGGCCCGTCATGGCGTCCTGCTCCCGAAGGCGTCCCCAGCCCCAAAGTAGCGATGAGCTAGATAAGGGTTGCGGTTCGTAGTCGTCACGAATCGCGCGTACCGGGGCGTAGGGGGTGTTCCCCGTTCGATCGTGTGCCCTGTTCTCGGGGGCCGTTGCTGGAGTCCGTTCAGACAGACAAGTAGTAAAGACAGGAGATGATCAAGAGACGATGACGCCGCCGCAGAGTGGTGGGAC
>NZ_JBSFPS010000454.1:0-4194 GCF_053588315.1 Streptosporangium sp. NPDC003464
GCCCGTCGTCGGGGTAGCCGGCGTTGCGCCAGCGGCTGTAGCAGCCTCCGGGCGCGTCCGCCGGCCCGAGGGCGGGTTCAGCCCCGTGCCGGATGCCAGGCGAGCACGCGCCGCTCCACCCGGAGGAAGGCCGTGTTGAGGCCGTAGCCCAGCAGGCCGATCAGGGTGATGGCCGACCACATCGACGGGATGTCCAGCTCGCTCTGGGCGACCAGCATCCGGTAGCCGATGCCCTCGGTGCTGCCGACCAGCTCGGAGACGATCATCATGATCAGGGCGAGCGAGACGCTGAGCCGAAGGCCCGCGAATATCTTCGGGGCGGCGGCCGGGAGGATCACCAGCAGCAGCCGCCGGCCCCGGTCCAGCCCGAAGACCTGGGCGGCCTCCAGATACCCGCGGTCCACGTGGCGGGCGCCGTCCGCCGAGTTGATCAGCACCGGCCACATGACGCCGAACACGATCGCGGCCACCTGCATCGGGGCCCCCACGCCGAACAGCAGCAGGAAGATCGGCAGCAGGGTGGGCGGGGGGACGGACCGGCCGAGCTGGATCAGCGGGCCGGCGTACTCCGACAGGCGCACCGAGCGGCCGACGGCCACCCCGGCGACGACTCCGGCCAGGCACGCGGCGCCCCAGCCGAGCGCCAGCCGGCCCAGGCTGGGCAGCACGTTGCCGAGCGCGTCGTCGGTCAGGAAGAGCCGGGTGGCCGGCCCGGACAGCCACATCTCGTGCAGCCGGGCCACGATCACCGAGGGCGGCGGGAAGTAGACCGCCCCGGCCCACCGGGTCAGCAGCTCCCAGGCCACGAGCGCGACGGGCACGATCCACGACCGGATCAGCAGGCCCCTCACCCGGATCAGCAGGCCCCTCACCGGACCTCCCCGGCTCCGGCGCGACGCCAGCCGAACAGCCGGTGCTCGGCGGCGACCAGCAGCGCGTTGAGGGCCAGGCCGATGACCCCGGTCCAGACGACGGCGGCGAGCATCACGTCCCGCCGGTTCCCGGCCGCCGCGTCGCTGAGGAAGGTGCCGATCCCGGTGCCTCCCGCGACGAGCTCCACGCTCACCGCCACGATCAGGGCGACCGAGGCCGCGATCCGCACGCCCGTGACGACGAACGGGGCCGCGCTGGGCAGCGAGACCCGGAGCACGACGGCCAGCGGGCCGAAGCCGAAGCTCCGCAGGGTGTCCTTGGCCAGCGGGTCCACCTCCCGCAGGCCGTACACCGTGTTGATCAGCAGCGGCCAGGACGCGGTGAACACGATGAGCGCGACCTTGGCCTGCGCGCCGTCGGCGAACAGGAACAGGGCCAGCGGGATCAGCGCCACCGAGGGGATCGGCCGGAGGAACTCGATCAGCGGGCGCAGCGCGCCCTCGACCGCGGGGACCGTCCCCAGCAGCAGCCCGGCCGGTACGGCCGCCGCCACCGCGAGCAGCAGCCCGCCACCACAGGCCAGGAGGGTGTGGCCGGCGGCGGCCAGGAAGTCCGGGTCGGCCGCGAGCCCGGCCGCCCTGGCCGTCACGGTGGAGGCGAGCGGCAGCAGCAGCGGGTCGACCAGCCCGGTGCGGCCGAGCGTCTCCAGCACGGCGAGGAGGGCGGCGACGCCGGTGACGCCGCGGCGGGCCGTCCGCGGGTTCACCGGTCACGCCCCTCGGGGCGCGGGCACGTCGTCATCCGGGCGCGGCCGTCACCCCGCCACGAGGGCGGTGGCGTCGATCTTGGTCTTGGTCAGCCCGAACTCGGACATGAGGTCGGCCACCCGCTGGACCCGCGCGGCGTCGAGCGAGGTGCTGAAGGTGCCCAGGGTCATCTCCGCCGCCACGTCGGCCGGGATCCGGGTGTAGGCCGGGATCACCCTGTCCAGTTCGGCCCGGTCGGAGGCGGCCAGCTTCTGGGCCCTGCCCAGGGCGCGCTGGAAGGCGGCGGCGGTCTTCGGGTGCTTGGCCGTCCAGTCGGCGCTCGCCGCCCAGCCGTCCAGGGGGAGCCCCTCGGTCGGGCCGGTGAGGGTGTCGACCAGGACGCGGGCCGACAGCTCCTTCTTGGCCGCCGAGATGTAGGGCTCGGTCATCCAGGCCGCGTCCACCCGGCCCGCCCGCAGCGCCGCGAGCTGCTCGGCGAAGGGCACCGGCACGAAGCTGACGTCCGCGGGGGCGAGCCCGGCGGCCTTCAGATGGGCGCTGGTGGTCACCTCGCCGAGCGCCTTCACCACGTTCACGGCGATCTTCTTGCCCTTGAGGTCACCGGTCTTCTTCAGCGGCGAGTCGCCGGTGACCAGCACACCGTTGACGCCCGGCGCCCCCTGCTGGGACTCCACCAGCATCTTGAGCCTGGCCACCCCGGAGTCCTGGATGGCGATCAGGGAGACGTAGCTGGTCAGGAAGGTGTCGATGGAGCCGTTGAGGATCTTCGGCATGACGGCCTGGGGCGCCTGGATGGTCTCCGTCCTGACCTTCAGACCCTCCTGCTCGAAGAAGCCCTTCTCCATCGCGATGAACAGCGGCGCGGCTGAGGGGACGGGCACCACTCCGACGGTGATCTCCGTCTTCTCCGGCCCGTCGCCGGTCGCGGGCCGGGCGGCGCCGGTGTCCGCACCGCCGCACGCGCTGAGCGCCAGCGCGGCCACCACGGCGGCCAGGCAAGCGTTTCTGATTCTCATGAACTCCCCCTTTGAATGGATTGATGAATTTCATGAGTGGAATCGGAACGGGCCTGCACGCCTAATGGTCCCCCGTCTCCGCGATCTTTGAAGCGACAGCGACTCTAGCGGAGGGAATTCGGCCCGGCCATGCCGTTCCCGCCATGGTGCTCCAGATGAACGCCGGCCGGAATTAACTATTAAGGCGTGGCATAAGTCCATGAGTTATGATCTTGCGCGGAGATCGGTCCGGTGAAATCCCGGCCGGGACGAGGACCGGAACGAGGAGCGGATGCGCGTATTGGTCATCGGAGGCGGGATCGGCGGCCTCACCGCCGCGCTCAGCCTCCACGCCGCGGGAATCGAATGCGTGGTCGCGGAGTCGGCCGCGGAATTGCGCCCACTGGGCGTGGGCATCAATATCCAGCCCCACGCCGTCAGGGAGCTCACCGAACTCGGGCTGGGCGAGGAACTGGCGGCGATCGGCGTCCCGACCAGTTTTCAGACCTACACCGACCGCTTCGGCGGCACGATTCTGTCGCTGCCCAGGGGGAGGGCCGCCGGCTACCGCTGGCCGCAGTACTCCGTCCACCGGGGCGTGCTGCAGATGTCGCTGCTCGACGCGGTGCGCCGCAGGCTCGGCGCCGGGGCGGTCCGGACCGGCCTGACCTTCCAGGACGTCACCGAGGGGCCGGACGGGATCACCGCGTCGCTGCTGGAGACGGGTACCGGACGGCGCGTCGACGTGGCCGCCGACGTGCTGGTGGGCGCCGACGGCGTCCACTCGGCCGTGCGGGCCCGGCTCCACCCGCACGACGGGCCGCTGCTGTGGGGCGGTGTCCGGATGTGGCGGGGGATCACCGAGGGGCGGCCGTTCCTGGACGGCGCCACGGTGGCCGTCGCCGGGTCCAACCTGTCGTGCAAGTTCGTGGCCTATCCCGTCTCACCGGACCGGACCCAGGTCAACTGGGTGGCGGAGGTGAAGGTGGCCGAGGGCGGGCCGGTCCCGGTCGCCGACTGGTCGCGGGAGGGCCGGCTGCAGGACGTGCTGCCCCACTTCGCGGACTGGCGGTTCCCCTGGCTGGACGTGCCGGAGCTGCTCACCGGGGCCGGGCGGATCCTGGAGTACCCCATGGTGGACAAGGATCCGCTCCGGTCGTGGGGCCGGGGCCGGACGACCCTGCTCGGTGACGCGGCCCACCCCATGTATCCGGTCGGGTCCAACGGCGGCTCGCAGGCCGTGCTCGACGCCCGGGTGCTGGCCCGCTCCCTCGCCCGGTCCGGTCCGGTCGAGGGCCTGGCCGCCTACGAGGAGGAGAGGAGGGCGGCCACCACCCCGCTCGTCCTGGCCAACCGGGAGATGCCGATGGAGCGGACCCTCGCGATGGTGGCCGAGCGGGCGCCGCTGGGCTTCGGCGACATCTCGGAGGTGCTCACCCCCCAGGAGCTGGCCGAGATGGCCGCCGACCAGGGCCGGATCACCGACATGGACGTCAGGTTCCTCAACGAGCGGCCCTCCTGGAACGCCGACGGCCGGTGACGCGGATCCCCGCGTCACC
>NZ_JBSFPS010000455.1:0-4168 GCF_053588315.1 Streptosporangium sp. NPDC003464
CTCGACGCGCCGGTGGCGCCCGCTCCCAGTTTTGGCCGCCCCGCCGGGCCCGCCTTCTATACGCCACCGTATATTTGGACCATACGCAACCGTATGGAGGCTCCTCATGCCCGGCAATCTCCCTCTCACCGACCGGTTCATGCCGTTCCCCGATGCCACCGAGCGTCACTCGATCCTGATCCCCGCCTCCCGCGACCAGATCTGGTACGCGATCAAGCACCCCAACCCCGCCGACATCCGCTTCGCCAAGCCGCTGTTCGCCCTCCGCGACCTGGTCTCCCGGCTGCGCAACGGCCACGGGCAGCTCGATCTGCCGAACTTCGCCACGCTCGCCGAGGACCCGGGGCGCGAGGTGGTGGACGGGGTGATCGGCCAGTGGTGGCGGCTGGGACGGGCGGAGAACGTCTCCTCGGTCACCGACGCCGACAGCTTCCTCGCCTTCGACCGTCCCGGCTTCGCGAAGGCCACCTTCAGCTTCTTCCTTGAGGACAGGGACGACGGATGCGTCCGCCTTGTCACCGAGACGCGCATTCAGGCCACCAGTCCGGAGGCGCGGCAGGCGTTCCTGCGGTATTGGCTGCTGATCCGGCTAGGGAGCGGCTTCGTCCGGCGGGTCATGCTTTCGGCCATCCGCACTCGGGCGCTCAAGGCTGGCGACTGTCGAGGATGATGCCGGCGGCGCGGGCGCGGACCTGGGCGGGGGGGCGGCCCTGGTGTTCGGCGGCCAGGAAGTGGTGGCCGATGCTCAGGCAGAAGGCGAGCAGGCTGCGCGCCTCGACCTCGTCGGGATCGGCGCAGAAGGTACCGATCTGCGCGCGCAGCAGGTCCATGCGCCGGTTGTCCACGCGCCGCAGGCGTTCGGCGACGGCCTCGTCGCGGCGGGCCCAGTCGCGTACCGCCAGGTCGATCGGCAGCAGCCGGCCGGAGAGCGTGAGGCGGCCGGCCAGCAGGACCTTGGCGCGGGCGTCGCCGTCCGCGCGTTCCACCTGGTCGAGGACCTCGTCGACGCTCTCGCGCTCCCACGTGTCGAGCATCGCCTCCAGCAGCGTGTTGCGGTCGGTGAAGTAGCCGTAGAAGCCGCCCTTGGTCACCCCCAGCGTCTTGGCCAGCGCCTCGACGCGGACCGCGTCGACGCCGGCCGCGGCCAGCGTCCGCAGCCCCTCCTCGATCCACTTCTCGCGCGGGGTGCGCAATGCGCCCATCTGTGGTCCACCTCAACTGCTCGTTGTACGCACCCGTACAACGGATCTAACGTTGTCTTATACGCAACCGTACAACCTGAGAGGACATCGTCATGCCGTTCGGCTTCGTCGCCTTCCACTACCCCGCGCCCGAGCACGTCGAGGAGTTCGTCGGGCTCTGCCACCAGGTCGCCGAGGCGTCGCGGACCCAGCCGGGCTTCCTGTCCGTCGGGGTCTGGACCACCCCGGACGGGAAGGCCGTCGTCACCACCGGCTCGTTCGCCTCGGAGGAGGACTTCCGGGCGGCGTCCGGCGTCGCCCGCGAGCTCGGCGCGACGCCCGACGGCCTGAGCGACCTGGAGGTCCGGCCCCGCGAGGTCCACTTCCTCGTGTCGCGGTGACGGAGGGCCCGAGATGTCACAGAGGCTCCCTGTCACCGAGCACTCCTCGCGGCCGTGGCGCATCCACGAGATCGCGCCGGACTTCCGCGTCGAGGACGTGTGGGCCTTCCGCACGCCGGGCGCGGGACCGGACGACTTCCCCGCGATGCTGGTGGCGCTGCGCACCAGCAACGCGCCCCGGTACCAGACCGCGCCGGTCCGGTTCCTGTTCGCGGTCCGCTGGAAGGTGGGCGCGCTGTTCGGCTGGGACGACCCCGAGGCGGGCCTGCGCGGCCGGGTCCGCTCCCTGCGCGACCGCCTGCCGGACGACCTGCGCCGGACGCCCGGTGTGAAGGATCTCAACATCCCGTTCACGCCGGTCTACGAGATCGCCGGCGAATCGGCTCAGGAGCTGGCCAACAGGACCGTCCACACCGTCTGCCACCTGGGCTGGGTGCCGGCCGCCGGCGGCGGGTACGAGCTGCGCATGGCGGCCCTGGTCAAGCCCAACGGCCTGTTCGGCAGGATCTACATGGCCTTCATCAAGCCGTTCCGCTACCTCATCGTCTACCCCGCCATGACCCGCAGATGGGAGCGGGCCTGGCGCGACCGGGATCGTGCGGCGGTGGTTCACGAAGGAGGTGGACGCCCAGCGGCACCGCCACGAGCGTGGTGAACAGCGCCGCGCACGCCACCACGGTGACGTCGGTGGCGTAGCCCGGCAGCAGCGACGGCACCACGTTCAGCATGGCGTGGAACACCACCGCGGACGGAACGCTTCCCCCGGAGCCGCGGTGGACCCACACCATGATCACGCGGGCGGCGACCGTGCCGAGGAACCACCAGGCCGTCCAGGCGGGCGACCGGCCGGCCTGGACCAGCGGCACGAGATGCCAGACCCCCCACACCGTCCCCAGGACGACGGCCGCCCCCAGCGCCCCGAGCCGCCGCCGGAGCGGGTCGGTGGCGTACGCCGTCCAGCCCGCCTCTTCGGCCGCGGCGCTGACCAGGAACACGGCGAACAGCAGCGGCGCGGCCACGAGCGGGGCGTGCGCTCCCCCCTCGGCCCCGACCGCCGAGGCCACCACGTACGAGGGCACCATGACGGCGGGAACCAGCAGGAAGGCGGCCCCCAGCCACGCCGCCCCGGCCCGCCCTCGCGGGACGAGGGTAGTCGTGACCAGGCGCAGAACCGTCCCCCCGTGGCGACGCGACAGGACGGCGGCCGCGACGAACGGGCAGACGAACATGAGCGCCCCGACCGGCAGGTCCATCGGAAGCCCGGGAAGCTTCGCGCCGGACGTCCCCGCCACCCAGAACGGCGCCGCCAGCGCGAAGACGACCCCGAAGAACACCATCGGCGACCGGCTGTCCATCCCCACCTCGTCCCTGTTCGACCCCTTTGATAGAGTCCCAAGGCCATACCATACGAGATGGTATGGAGGTTTCACAGGAAGGGGCATGGTTGTGACTTCCTCATCCGCGCTCGTCGTCGGCGGCGGCATCGGCGGTCTGGCCACCGCGATCGGGCTGCACCGTAACGGCTGGCAGGTGACGCTTCTGGAGCGTGCGCCGTCGTTCCGGCCACTGGGCTCAGGCATCACCCTGGCGCCCAACGCGGTACGCGCGCTGGACGCGCTCGGGCTGGGCATCAAGCTCCGCGCCAAGGGAATGGCCCAGGGGGCGGCCGGGCTGCGTGCGCCCTCAGGACGCTGGCTGATGCGGGCGAAGGTCGAGGCGCTCGAACCTCGCATGGGCGTACCGGCCTTCGCCCTGCACCGGGCCGACCTCCACGACCTGCTGGCTGGCGCCCTTGAAGGCGTCGACGTGCGGCTGGGGCGCACGGTCACCGGCCTGCCCGGACCGGACACGCTCGCCTTCGACGGGCCGGACGGCCCGGGCCGGCTGACCGCCGACCTGATCGTGGGAGCGGACGGCATTCGCAGCAAGCTGCGCCAGGCGCTGTTCCCCGCCCACCCGGGGCCCGCTTACGCCGGTTACGTCACCTGGCGCGGCATCGTGCCCGCCGATCGCACCCCGGCCGGGATGTCGCGGTCCATCACCGAGAGCTGGGGGCGCGGACGCCGCTTCGGCGTGATCCCCCTTGGCGACGGACGCGTTTACTGGTACGCGACCCAGTCCTGCCCCGAGGGCGGAGGTGCGGGCGACACCCTGGACCGCCTGGCCGCCAGGTACGCGCGCTGGCACCGGCCCATCCCCCAGCTCCTCGCCGCCACCCCTGACGATGCCCTGATCAGGAGCGACATCCACTCCCTGGTCACCCCTCTGGACTCCTACGTCTCGGGCCGGGTGGCCCTGCTGGGCGACGCGGCGCACGCGCTGACCCCCGACCTCGGCCAGGGCGCAGCCCAGGCGCTGGAGGACGCCGTCACTCTGACGGCGTTCCTGGGGTCCGGGGACGACGTCGAGCGGGCGCTCGCGCGGTACGACCGGGCGAGGCGGCCACGAGCGCAACAGGTCGTACGGGCCTCGGCCCAGGTCGGACGCATCATCCAGCTCCGCAACCCCGTGGCGGCGGCCGTACGGGACACGCTGGCGTCCCTGCTGCCGGCGAGCACCTACCTGAACGCGACCGTCAAGACCCTC
>NZ_JBSFPS010000456.1:0-4038 GCF_053588315.1 Streptosporangium sp. NPDC003464
GAAGCGGCGCGGCAGCCAGGGGAACGGCCCCGGGAACCGGCTCGCGAGACCAAACGTCTGAGAGCACGTGAGACGTCACCCTCGAAGAAGTCGCCGATCTCGTCGATCGCCTCGGCGGCCACGAACCCGCCCACCATGCCCGCCGCTCCGGCCGCCACGACCGCGCCCATGCCGGGCCCGCCGTGGTGGCCGTGGTGGCCGTGGTGGTCGTCGTGGTAGCCCCCGTAGGGGGCGCCGCGGTGTCCGGCCAGGCCGTTCAGCCACGTGGTGATCTCGGCGCCCCAGTCCATCTGGAGGGCCTGCTCGTGGCTCACCTGGAAGCGCCCGAAGGAGTCGTGGCCGGAGCCGTGCCCGCCGCGCTTGTCCGCCTCCAGGATGACCTCAAGCCGGCCGGCGTCGGCCACGAAGGTCAGCTCGACCTCGTTGACCAGCCCCGCGTACTGGGGCGGCGGGTAGAACTCGATCTCCTGGTAGAACGGCAGCGACTGCTGCACGCCGTACAGCCGGCCGGATTCCAGGTCGGCGCTCCTGAAGTGGAAGCCCAGCCCGGAGAAGGCCGCCAGCACGGCCTCCTGGGAGGGCAGAGCCGCCACGGAGAAGGGGTCGAGGTCGCCCTTGTCGACCGCCTTGGCGATCGCCAGCTCGGTGCGCACGCCCATGGCCATGCCGCTCAGCGGCCGGCCCTGGACTTCGGTGAGCGGCGTCTCCCAGGGCACCGGCACCTGGAACGGGATGGCGCGCTCCTCGCCGACGCCCAGCTTGAAGGGGCCGGAGACCTCGGCGCGGAAGAACTCCCCGAGACCGCTGTGCTCACCCTCGCTGTGCTCGGTCTCGATCCTCGCGACCAGCCCGAGGGTGACGTGCTCGATCTCCGCCTCGAAATCCCCTCCCTTGATCCGGACCTCTCCGCTCAGGGACCCGCCGGGCGAGACGCGGGACACGGCCAGGACGGTGTCCACCGAGGGACCTCCGACGCCGAAGGCTCCCAGCAGCCGTTTGAAGACCACGGATATCTCTCTCCTGTTGTGGTGACGTAACCGAAACGGCGAACGAGTGATCGCCGCTCGCGGTTCCCGGGATCACGCGGTTGCGGCCCTCTTCCGGGACCGTCTGCCCCGCATCCGGTGCGTGATCGTCGATCTCTGACAGCGATCAAGTAGGACAGCGTCAAATCATTGGTTCTGGGCAGCCGGAACCAGCGGGGGATAGATTGCTGCCTCACACGGACGGCTGACCGGTCAGCCGGTCCCGGCCGCCACTGCCGGCACGTCCCTCAGGGCTGGAGCGTTCCACGCACCGTCCGTGAGCGCGGGCCGCCCGGGAGCCGGCGCGTCACCGTCCGAACGCCACAGGAGGACACGCGCCCATGACTCACGACCCCGCCGACGACGGTGGATCCGGGTGGGAGGAGGGGGAGGAGGCGCTGCCGCGCCGCAGCGACGCGCCCCGGTGCCCGCACACCGAGATCGACCGCCGCTGCGTCCTGCCGCCCGGCCACGAACTGGAGCACGTCTACCCGCACCAGCAGGCCGCCGTGCGGTGATCGCGGGCGGCCGTGCTCCGCAGGGGCCGCCGGCCCGCGGCCCCTGCGGCCGGAGAAGCCGGGGTCCGAAGAACGCCGTCGGCTCTTCCCGCCGTCCGGTCTTCCCACCGCCGGCTCTTCCCGCCGTCCGCTCTCCCGCCGCCGGCTCTTCCCGCCGTCCGGTCTCCCCGCCGCGCGCGGCGGATCAGTCCTTGCCCCGTCCGGTGATCGCGTCCCGGACCCGGTCGACCAGGCCGGCGAGCGGTGCCAGCAGCTTGTTGGCCGGAGGGGTGTCCGGCGCGGCCGGGTGCGGCCGGGTGGGCGCGATCTTCTTCACCGCCTCGACCTTGTGGCCCAGCTCGGCCAGCTGTGAGGGGCGGGCGTGCTCGCGCAGCATGGGGAAGAGCTCGCCCTCCTCCTCCTGCACGTGCGCGCGGATCTCTCTCATCAGCCGCTCCAGCAGGACGGCGTGACGGGAGTCGGCGACATCGGTCGTCTCCAGCTCCTTCATGGTCCGCTCGGCCTCGGCGTGCTCGGCCAGCTCGCGGTCCGCGAGCTCGGCGCCGCCGGGCACCAGATCCCGCACGGCCGGGTACAGGTAGGCCTCCTCGGCGACCGAGTGGCGCACCAGCTCGATGATGACCTTCTCCGTCAGCTCCCCGCGCCGTCCGGTGTCGCTCGCACCGAGCCGCTCCAGCTCGCCGAACATCTGTTCCACCTCGCGGTGGTCGTGCGTCAGCACGGTGATGACATCCGTGTCCTGATCCGCGCTCATCAATGGCTCCTTCTCCGCGTACGCGGGCATGCGTCGTTCATCGGTCTGCGTGATTCACGGCAGGCGCCGGAGGGCGGGCAGGAGTTCCTTCTCCGACCAGTCGAAGAACTCCCGCTGGTGCTCGTGGCCGATCTGGACCAGGGCGACGTGGGTGAATCCGGCGTCGGTGTATCTGCGCACCGCCTCCACGACCGCCTCCACGTCGGGGCCGCACGGCACCGTCTCCGCGACGTCCTCCGGGCGCACGGTCTCGGCGTAGGCGGCGAAGTTGACCGGGGCGGGCAGCTCGGCCATGACCTTCCAACCCGCCGCGGCCCAGCGCCACAGCCGGTGCGCCCGTTCCAGGGCCGCCGTGGGATCGGGGTCGTAGGAGATGGGCAGCTGGCCGTAGACCGGCCTGCCCTGGCCGCCGGCGGCGGCGAACCGTTCGACGAGTCCGCCGTCCGGATCGGTCGCCACCAGCCCGTCGCCGTACTCGGCGGCGATCTCCGTCGACCCGCCGCCGGAGGCGGCGATCGCCAGGGGGACCGGGCGCTCCGGCAGATCGAACAGCTTGGCCGAGTCGACGTCGAAGAACTCGCCCCGATAGGTCGTGTAGCCGCCCTCGAACAGCTCCTTGATGATCTCGATCGCCTCGCGGAACATCTCGTGCCGGGTGTTGACCGGCGGCCAGCCGTGGCCGATCACGTGCTCGTTGAGGTTCTCCCCGGAGCCCAGCCCCAGGGTGAACCGGCCCTGGGTCAGGGCGCCCATCGTGGCGGCCTTCTGGGCCACCACCGCGGGGTGGTAGCGCATGATCGGGCAGGTCACGTAGGTCATCAACGGCAGGCGCTCGGTCGCGTGCGCAGCCGCGCCCAGCACCGACCAGGCGTACGGCGAATGCCCCATCTCCTCCAGCCACGGGAAGTAGTGGTCGGAGATGACCGCGTAGTCGAAGCCGATCCGCTCCGCCGTGGCGACGTCGTCCACCAACTGCCGGGCCGGCGTCTGCTCACACATCATCGTGTAACCGATCTCTGCCATGCCCCGGTCCCTACCCAGCCCCCTGGGGACCTCGCCGGAGAGCGGAGAAACTTGGCCTTCTTTGCCGCATCACTGCACGCGGGCCGGGAAGCCGGGCGGCCGGCCGGGACACCACGTCTCCGCCGGGCCGGCCGTGGCGCGGAGGTTCGGTAAGGCCATGCGGGCGGGCCGCGCCCGGCGTCCGGTGCCCCGCGGCCAGAACCTAGCCGAGGACCGAGTAGTTGCTGCGGAAGACACCGTGGGGGTCGCGGGCGCGCTTGATCTCCCGGAGCCGGGCCAGGACGTCGTCGGGGAAGGCGGTGGCGGCACTGTCGCCGGGGGAGAGGAAGGTGTGCGGCCTGCGCCCGCTGACGTGCGGGGCGAGCGCGGCGTCGATCTCGCTCTGCCGGGCACCGAGGGCGGCCGCGACCTCGGCGGTGGCCGGGATGCCCAGCGTGTGCAGCAAGTACGGCTCGGTCAGGTGCCCGCAGGCGCCGCCGCCCTCCGCCGGGTGGGCCAGCGCGCCGCCCAGGTGCCGGATCTGCACGCTGAGCAGCGGGTCGATCGGCCGCGACAGCAGCACCTGGGCCACCGCGTCGTCGAGGCTGGTCAGCAGCTCGGTGTGGCCCATGCCGGGGCTCGGATCGGTCGGCTCGGCGCAGATGCCGCCCAGCTCGGCCACCGGCAGGACGCCCCGGCTGTCCATGACGGCCCCGTCGATCTTGTCCAGGCGGCGCAG
>NZ_JBSFPS010000457.1:0-4004 GCF_053588315.1 Streptosporangium sp. NPDC003464
CATGTCTCGCGGGTCTTCGCGCATGTCTCGCGGGGCCCGCCCGCGCCTCATCCGCGCGGCTCCAGATCCTCGAGCCAGAGCCGCTGGAGCATGAACCCCAGACCTCCTCCATGCCATGGAGGCGCGCTACCAGCTGCGCCATAGCCCCTGGTCACCGCTCCGAGTGCTCTCGTTGCGGCGCTTCGGAAGCATATAGGGACAACCGCGTGTTCACCTAATCGACGGCCGTACGGCTCGCGCCCGTCATCCCCGGGCGCAAGCCTCGCCGGGGAGTCAGGCGTTCGTGGCCTCGGGACTGTCGTCGCTCTTGACCGGCTCGGGCAGGGTGCCGGCGTTGTGCTCCAGCAGGCGCCAGCCCTTGCGGCCCTCCTCCAGCACCGACCACGAGCAGTTTCCCAGGCCGCCGAGGGCCGACCAGAGCTCCTCGGGCAGGCCCAGCAGGCTGGCGATGCCGAGGCGGAGCGCCGCCCCGTGGGAGGCGACCACCAGCAGACCGTCAGGGTCGAGCTCGGCCGCCCAGCGGCGGACCGACGTCGACACCCGCTTGGCGACGTCGGTGACGTGCTCGCCGCCCGGGGCCTCCCAATCGGCGAACTCCCGGGGCCAGCCCGCGGAGATCTCCTCGCGGGTGAGCCCCTCCCACTCGCCGCCCCCGCGCTCGCGCAGATCCTTGTCCACGGCCACGTTCAGGCCGGTGATCCGCCCCAGTGCCGAGGCGGTGTCCACGGCCCGCTGGAGGTCCGAGGAGACGATCATGCTGGGGCGGAGGGCGGCGAGCAGCGAGGCGGCGCGGGCCGCCTGCGCCATACCGGTCTCGTCCAGCGGTATGTCGCTGTGGCCCTGGAAGCGGCGTTCGACGTTCCAGAGCGTCTGGCCATGCCTCAGGCAGACGACCCGGCGGCTCACTCAGTTACCGCCTGGCGGGCGCGCTGGGCGGCGACCTGGGTCACGCTGTCGGGCAGGGCGATGGAGGGGCAGTCCTTCCACAGGCGCTCGAGAGCGTAGAAGGTGCGGTCCTCCTCGTGCTGGACGTGGACGACGATGTCGACGTAGTCCAGCAGGACCCAGCGACCCTCGCGCTCACCCTCGCGGCGGACGGGCTTGGCGTCGGCCTCGATCCGGAGCCGGTCTTCGATTTCGTCGACGATGGCGCGGACCTGACGGTCGTTGGTGGCGGAGCAGAGCAGGAAGGCGTCGGTGATGACGAGCTGCTCGCTCACGTCGTAGGCGAGAATGTCATCGGCCAGCTTGTCGGCGGCGGCCTCGGCGGCGAGCCTGATGAGCTGGACGGATCTGTCGGTTGCGGTCACGGTGTCGGTTAGTCCTCCTGTAGTCGGCGCTGTCACCTATCAGGGTGCCCGATCGGATGCCCGATGAGGGCACCACAGATACAACGCCTATCGTGTGCCACCCGATTCCGCTCCGCAAACGAATTGGCGGTCCGATCAGGGGCTCACGTAGCGGTAAAGACCGCGCTTGTTGATGTACTGAACGATACCGTCCGGCACGAGATACCAGATGGGCTGCCCGGAGGCGACCCGTTCCCGGCACTCCGAGGACGAGATGGCCAGCGCCGGGATCTCCAGCAGGCTGACTCTGCCCTCCGGCAGCCCCGGGTCGTGCAGGACGTGGCCGGGCCGGGTGGCGCCGACGAAGTGGGCGATGGTGAACAGCTCGTCGACGTCTCGCCAGCTCAGGATCTGGGCGAGGGCGTCGGCGCCGGTGATGAAGTACAGCTCCACGTCCGGCCCCCAGGCGGCGGCGATCTCCCGCAGGGTGTCGATGGTGAAGGTCGGGCCCGGACGGTCGATGTCCACGCGGCTGACCGAGAAGCGCGGGTTGGAGGCGGTCGCGATGACCGTCATCAGATACCGGTCCTCAGGCGCGGAGACCGTCTTGTCGGCCTTCTGCCACGGGTGCCCGGTCGGCACGAAGACCACCTCGTCGAGGTCGAAGTGGTGCGCGACCTCGCTGGCGGCGACCAGGTGCCCGTGGTGGATCGGGTCGAAGGTGCCGCCCATGACGCCCAGACGTCGCTTCCCCTGGCCGGTAGGCGCGTTCATCATGGAAGGGACCATACGCGCAAGCCGTACTCAGCTTTTGCCCGCCCCCCGCGCGTGCCAGGCGCACCCGACGTAGCATGCCGGACATGACCACCACCCCGGATCGCAACCGCGTGCAACTCCCCGGCATCAGCTCACGTGCCTACGAACATCCCGCTGACCGGTCCGCGCTGGTCGCCCTGCGCTCGCTCAGCGGATTCGACACGGTGCTCAAGCAGATGTCCGGCCTGATCAGCGAGCGCCGCCTGCGCCTGATCTACCTCGCCTCGGCCGTGCGCACCAGCGAGACCCAGTTCCGTGCCCTGCACGACATGGGCCGCGACGCCGCCTACACGCTCGACCTCCACCGCATCCCCGAGGTCTACGTCCAGCAGAGCCCGCAGGTCCAGGCGAAGGCGATCGGCTTCGACGATCCCTTCATCGTCGTCTCCACCGGCCTGCTCGACCTGATGGACCAGGAGGAGCAGCGCTTCGTCATCGGCCACGAGACCGCGCACATCCTGTCCGGCCACGCGGTCTACCGCACCATGCTCGACATCCTCACCCGCCTGGCCACCCGCGTGGCCTGGATCCCGCTCGGCTACATCGGCCTGCGCGCGATCGTCGCGGGTCTGGAGGAGTGGCACCGCAAGTCCGAGCTGTCGGCCGACCGCGGCGGCCTGCTCTGCGGCCAGGACACCGACGCCGCGCTGCGCGCGCTGATGAAGCTCGCCGGCGGGTCGCGCCTGCACGAGATGAACATCGAGGCGTTCCTCGACCAGGCGCGCGAATACGACACGGCGGGCGACGTCCGCGACGGCCTGCTCAAGGTCCTCAACCTGCTGGGCACCACCCACCCGTTCGCGGTCTCCCGGGTCGCCGAGCTGGACAAGTGGCGCCGCGGCGGCGAATACGAGACGATCCTCGGCGGCACCTACCCCCGCCGCGCCGACGACTCCAACGCCAAGATCTCCGAGGAGGTCAAGGCCGCCGCCCGCTCCTACCGCGAGTCCTGGTCGCAGTCGCAGGACCCTTTCATCGGCGTCCTGCGTGACGTGGCCGAGGGCGCGGTCAACGCCGGAGAGCGCATCTTCAACCGCTTCTCCCGCCGCGACGGCAACTAGGCCGAGCCTCAGAAAAGGTCCAGAAGATCATCTTCTGGACCTTTCTGGTGAGAAGAACACCGCTCGGCCGGCGACGGGCGCCGGCTCTCAGACCAGGAGGGCGATCCCGCGCACCGCCGCCGCGCACAGCGCGACGAACCCGCCCAGCACGGCGAGTGCCCGCAGCCCCTCCTTGCGGAGTTCAGGGATCTCCGCGCTGATCCGCTCGACCTCTCGGCCGATGATCCCGCCGCAGACGACGCCGAACACGATGCCCGCGACCGCGACGGGGGCGGGGCGCAGCCACCATTCCGGCGGCAGCGACGCGCCGAGGACCAGCCACAGCGCCAGGCCCGCGAGCCCCGCCGCGGGCAGCCCCGGCCAGGCCAGCGCGGTCAGCAGCGACACCGTGAAGGTCAGCGGGAAGCTCACCACGCGCAGCAGGCCCCGGACCCTGGCCGACTTGCGCTTCTTGACCGCCCAGTGCCCGGCCCAGATCGCACGGGCCAGGACGGCGAAGAACCCGGTGACCGCGAAGGTCGCCAGCGGCCAGATCACCGTGGCCACCACGCACGGCACGGCCAGCACGGCCAGCAGGATCAGCGCGGCGCTCCCCGTCGGCAGCGGCCCCGCCCTGCCGGCGCCCATGGCCTCCGAGGCCGGCGCGCCGTCGGCCGGCCGTCCTTTGGGCGTCCCCCGGGCGGGCTTGCCCCCCGTCCCGCCGGACGCGGGCCGGGCCGCCCGGGAGGGCTCCCCCGCCGGGGCGTCGACGCGCTGCGCGGTGGTATGTCGGGCCTGGCCGGCGAGTTCGGCGTGGGCGCGTTGCGGCTGGTGGAGTTCGCCCGGTCGGCGGAGTCGA
>NZ_JBSFPS010000458.1:0-4003 GCF_053588315.1 Streptosporangium sp. NPDC003464
CGTCGAGGCCGGGGAGATCGTGGGCTTCCTGGGCCCCAACGGCGCGGGCAAGACGACCACCATGCGCATGCTGACCACGCTGCTGCGCCCCACCGGCGGCACCGCCACGGTCGCCGGGCACGACCTGCTCACCGATCCCCGGGCCGTGCGGCGGCACATCGGCTACGTGTCCCAGCACGGCGGGATCGGCCCGGCCGACCCGGTGGGGGAGGCGCTCGAACTCCACGCCCTGCTGTACGGCATGCGTCCGGCCGAGGCGCGTGAGCGGATCGGCGAGGTGCTCGACGGCTTCGGCCTCACCGGGCTGGAGGCCCGCCCGGGCGGCGCGCTCTCCGGAGGCCAGCGCCGCCGCTTCGACCTGGCCTTCGGGCTGGTCCACGGCCCGTCGCTGCTCTTCCTCGACGAGCCCACCACCGGCCTCGACCCGCAGAGCCGGGCCAACCTCTGGGACCACGTCAGGCGCCTGCGCCAGGAGCGCGGCCTCACGGTCTTCCTCACCACCCACTATCTCGACGAGGCGGACGCGCTCGCCGACCGGTTGTTCGTCATCGACCACGGCGTGATCGTCGCCGAGGGCACCCCGGCCGAGCTCAAGGGCGGCTCCGGCACCCTCGACGACGTCTTCCTGGCCATCACCGGCCGCTCCCTGAGAGAGGAGCCGGCCCGATGAGCATCCTCCGCGACACCTGGCTGATCTTCCGGCACCACGTCCGGATCTCCCTGCGGCAGAAGGGACGCCCGGTCGGGCGTGCTGGAGCGGCTGCGGGTCACCCCGGCGCACCGGATGGCCCTGCTGCTCGGCCGGGTCCTGGGCAGCTCGGTCACCCTGCTGATCCAGTCGGTCATGCTGATCGTGGTGGGCTACGCCTTCGGCATGCGCGCGGCGCTCCCCGGCGTGCTGGCCGGGCTCGTCCTCATGGCGCTGCTGGGGGTGAGCCTGGCCGCCCTGTCCAACGCGGTCGCGCTCACCATGAACCCCGACCTGTTCGCGCCGGTCATGAGCACCGCGGTCGTCCCGCTGGTGCTGCTGTCGGGCGCGTTCCTGCCGATGTCGATGGCGCCCGGCTGGCTGGACGCGCTGTCCCGGCTCACCCCGTTCCGCTACGTGCTCGAAGCCCTGCGCGAGCTGTTCGACGGGCACTACGCGAGCTGGACCGTGGCCGCGGGCGTCGCCGTGACCCTGGCCCTGTCGCTGGTCTGCGTGACGGTGGGCACCCGCGTCTTCAACCGCGAGAACGCCTAGACCCTCCACTCAGGCCGGCGCCACCAGGGGCAAAGTAGCTGTGAGTGATCGGCTTCCGTCGTCTGGCAGGGGCTCCCCACAGCATCGTTCCTGTGCATCGACCTGCCGGAGAAAGAGGCGGTCGCGGATGACTCCGGACCGCCGCAGCTTTCCATACTGATCAAGGACTCTGCCCGGAAGCTCTGACCCGGTCTTCTCCGGTTGCTTCACCCTTGGGCGCATGGACCCGAGTGGAGGACCAATATCGGGAACACGGCCACATGTCAATGAAGTCATTCTTCAGGTGAATGAGGATTCTGATCCCGTTCGCATCATCTCGGCCCGCTCCAACACGGACAAGACCATCAGACCTCGTTGAGACGGACCCCCGTAACCACACGCGGCGGCCGTCCCGGCAACGGCCGGGGGGGGACGGCCTGCTTCATGACGATGGTCGAGTTGAGGCCGCGGACCCCTGGCAGATGAATGAGTACGGACTCATACAAGTGCTGGTACGACGCCAGATCGGCGCTTACCACGCGGATCAGATAGTCCGGTTCGCCGCACAGCCTCTGCGCCTCGATGATCTCCGGGATCTCGGTGAGTGCCGCGTCGAACTCCGGCACCACATCAGGCCGGCTGAGCGTGGCGAAGAGCAGGACCTGGAACCCGTATCCCATGGCCGCGGCGTCGACGACCGCGCGGTAGCCGCGGATGATTCCGGCCTTCTCCAGTTCACGGACGCGTCGCTGGCACCTGGAGACGCTGAGCCGGACCTTCTCGGCCAGATCGGTGAGAGTGATCCGCCCTTCGGACTGAAGGAGGGCAACAATCGTGCGATCTATGACATCCATGATCGAAAAACTTAGCGGCAGAGGTCCTTTATAGGAGCAAAACTCGCAAACCTATTGCCTCTCTTCCTGACTAGCATTCCTCTCGACGAGATCCACTAGGACCTCGTCCTCAACCCGGACGAGGAAGCACGTACCGTTCGCTTCCCTCGCCCGGGAGTTCGCGCGGAACAGCACCACGTAGCTCGCAGGGCACCGTCGAGCCTCCGGCGACGCGTTCGCGATACCGGATCGCGGCCCGGCCGACCGTACCCGGCGAGCGACGCCGTACCACCCGCACCGCATCGACGCATGCCCCTTGAGCGTCCCGGCGCACAGCAAGCGGCATCACCCTCGCGTACGCGTACCACCGCATCACAGCACATCGCCGGAAACGCCCGTACGACAACCACGCCCCGCGCGTGATCCGCACCACGCACCCGTTCCACCCTGCACCGCAATCGCAGCACAGATCCCAGCACTGTCTCGCGCGAACAAGCCCCCGGACACACCCCGACCGGGCGGTCTCACCCCCACGACTTCCTACCGGAGGTAGCATCACCGTGCGCAAAACCACACCGAAGGCGCTCCGCCGCGCCGGCTTATCCATGGCCGCCGTCGCCGCCCTGGCGCTCTCCGCCCTCACCGCTACACCCGCCACCGCCCAGCGGGCCGCGCCCGGCAAGGACGAGGTGCAGACCGCCCGCGCGTGCGCCACCCCCAAACACGCCAAGCAGATGGCCTGCCTGGCGCTCAGGGTCACCGGCGGGAAGATCCCCGTCAAGGCGATCGGCCCCAACACCTCACTGGCCGCACCCAACGGCTACGGCCCATCCCAGCTCCAGTCGGCCTACAACCTGCCAGCCAACGGCGGCGCCGGCATGACGGTAGCCATCACCGTCGCCTTCGACTACCCCACCGCCGAGCAGGACCTGGCCGTCTACCGCTCGCAGTTCGGTCTGCCGGCCTGCACCACCGCCAACGGCTGCTTCAAGAAGGTGAGCCAGCGGGGCAACACCAATGACCTGCCCGCCCCCAACGAGGACTGGGCCATGGAGGCGGCGCTCGACCTCGACATGGTCTCGGCGATCGCCCCCAACGCCCACATCCTCCTGGTGGAGGCCGACTCCGACTACGCGGACGACCTCGGCGAAGCCGTCAACCAGGCCGTCAAAATGGGCGCCAAGTACGTCTCCAACAGCTGGGGCGGCGATGAGTGGGAGGACGCGCCCACCTACGACGAGCTGTACTTCAACCACCCGGGCGTGGTCCTCACCTTCGCCTCCGGCGACAGCAGCTACAGCGACCCCTGGTTCGGGATCCCCGTGCTGTGGCCGGCGTCCTCCAAGTACGTCACCGCGGTCGGCGGTACCAGCTTGAAGCCCGACTCCAGCAAACCCCGCGGCTGGTTCGAGGGGACATGGAACGGCGCCGGGTCCGGCTGCTCGGGCTACCAAACCAAGCCGACCTGGCAGGCCGACACCGGTTGCGCCAAGCGCACCGTGGCCGACGTCTCCGCGGTGGCCGACCCGCGAACCGGCGTCGCCGTCTACTACAACGGCGACGGCCTGGGCTGGGGAGTCTTCGGCGGCACCAGCGCCTCCGCGCCGATCATCGCGGCGGTCTACGCGAACGCCGGAACCCCGTCCCCCGGCTCCTACCCGGCCTCCTACCCGTACGCCCATCCCTCGGCGCTGAACGACATCACCACCGGCGCCAACGGCTATTGCGAGCCCCGCTACCTGTGCTGGGCCCGCACCGGCTACGACGGGCCGACGGGCCTGGGCACCCCCAACGGCCTGACCGCGTTCAGGGGCTGACAGTCCCACACTTCCTCCGGCGATGACGATCCGGGGTCTGGGGAACATCGGAACCGAATCGTGCGCTTGTATGCTCAGTGACGGTCTACCGCAGATGACTGCCGAGTACTGCGGCTTCTGGCCTCACACTC
>NZ_JBSFPS010000459.1:0-3990 GCF_053588315.1 Streptosporangium sp. NPDC003464
CTGTCCGCCGCCGGCCCTGCCGCCGGACGGCGCCTGCTCTCCCGTGCGGGGCACGAAGATCGAGCCCCGTGCGGCGCACGAAGATCGAGCCGGCCCGCGGCACCGCCTCGCGGGCGAGGTCTGCCGGGAGGTGTGTCGACATCCATACCGTCCGGTCGGTACGCTCCTGGGAGACCGTGAGGAGAGCCCATGGATTTCGCGTTCGACGCCACGACCGAGAAGCTGCGGGGGCGGCTGCTCGACTTCATGGATGAGTGCGTCTACCCGGCCGAGGAGGCGTTCGAGGCCCAGGCCGCCGAGAGCGGGTGGGCCGCCCCTCCGCTGATGGAGGATCTCAAGCAGGAGGCCCGCAGGCGGGGGCTGTGGAACCTGTTCCTGCCGGGTGAGCACGGCGCCGGGCTGACCAACCTGCAGTACGCCCCGCTGGCCGAGATCATGGGACGCTCGCCCCGCCTCGCCCCCACCGCGACCAACTGCGCCGCCCCCGACACCGGCAACATGGAAGTGCTGTCCATGTTCGGCGACGACTGGCAGCGCAAGGAGTGGCTGGAGCCGCTGCTGCGCGGGGAGATCCGGTCGGCGTTCGCGATGACCGAGCCGGACACCGCGTCGTCGGACGCCACGAACATCGCGCTGTCGATCGTCCGGGACGGCTCCGAATACGTGATCAACGGCCGCAAGTGGTTCGCCTCCGGGGCGATGAACCCGGCCTGCAGGATCCTCATCGTGATGGGGAAGACCGACCCGGAGGCGTCCTCCCACCGGCAGCAGTCCATGGTCCTGGTGCCGCGTGACACGCCCGGGCTGGACATCAGGCGGGGCATGCACGTGTTCGGCTACTCCGACGCCGACCACGGCGGCCACGCCGAGATCGCCTTCGACGACGTCAGGGTGCCGGTGGACAACCTGATCGGCGAGGAGGGCGGCGGCTTCGCGATCGCCCAGGCGCGTCTCGGGCCGGGCCGGATCCACCACTGCATGCGGCTGATCGGCATGGCCGAGCGGGCCGTCGAGCTGATGTGCGCGCGGACCCTGTCGCGGACCGCGTTCGGCGGGCCGATCGCCCAGCAGGGGGTCGTCCAGGACTGGATCGCCGAGTCGAGGGTGAAGATCGAGCAGCTCCGCCTGCTCGTGCTGAAGACCGCCTGGCTGATGGACACCGTCGGCAACCGCGGCGCCCACACCGAGATCCAGGCCATCAAGATCGCCACTCCGCGGGAGGTGGAGTGGATCCTGGACAAGGCCATCCAGGCCCACGGCGCCGGAGGCGTCAGCCAGGACTTCCCGCTGGCCGCCCTCTGGGCGGGCGCGCGGTCCCTGAGGCTCGCCGACGGGCCCGACGAGGTGCACAAGCGCTCCCTCGCCTACCGCGAGCTCAGAAAGCACATGGCTCCCCGCGGCTGAAGCCGGGGATCCCCACCCCCACACCTGTGACGAAGGGAACGTTCGTGGCGTTGGACGACAAGACGATCAGGGAGCGCGCCGCGGCGTTCCTGGCCGCCGGGCACGACCCCGGGCGGCGGCTGGAGTTCCTGCGGGCCCGGTTCGACGCGGGACTGGCCTGGGTGCACTTCCCCGAAGGGCTCGGCGGGCTCGGCGCCCCGCGAGAGCTGCAGAACGTGGTCGAGCAGGAGCTGGCGCGGACTCCGCAGCTCGACACCGGCGTGCAGGCGATCGGGCTGGGCATGGCCGCGCCGACGATCCTGGCCTTCGGCACCGAGGAGCAGCGCAGGCGGTTCCTGCGCCCGCTGTGGACAGGCGAGGAGATCTGGTGCCAGCTCTTCAGCGAGCCCGGCGCCGGCTCTGACCTGGCGACGCTCGGCACCAGGGCGGTCCGCGACGGCGACGAGTGGGTCGTGGACGGGCAGAAGGTGTGGACCTCGGGCGCCCACCACGCCCGCTGGGCGATCCTGGTCGCCCGGACCGACGTGGACGTGCCCAAGCACCGGGGGCTCACCTACTTCGTGTGCGACATGCACGCCCCCGGCGTCGAGGTCAGGCCGCTGCGGCAGATCACCGGGGAGGCCGAGTTCAACGAGGTCTTCCTCACCGGCGTACGGCTCGGCGACGATCTGCGGCTCGGCGAGGTCGGCGACGGGTGGCGGGTCGCGCAGACCACGCTGATGAACGAACGCGTGGCGATCGGCGGCGCGCCGGTCCGGCGGGGCGGCGGCATGGTCGGCGTGGTCGCCGAGACCTGGCGGTCCCGGCCCGAGCTGCGCACCCACGACCTGCACCAGCGGCTGCTGCGGCTCTGGGTGGAGGCGGAGGTGACCCGGCTGGCCGGGGCGCGGCTGCGCGAGCAGCTGTCGGCCGGGCAGCCCGGACCGGAGGGCTCGGGCATGAAGCTCTCCTTCGCCTCGCTCAACCAGGCGCTGTCCGGGCTCGACGTGGAGATGCGCGGGGAGGAGGGGCTCGGCTACGACGACTGGACCTTCCGCCGCTCCGACAGCGTGGACTTCTTCGGCCGGGGTCCCGGATACCGCTACCTGCGCGCCAAGGGGAACTCGATCGAGGGCGGCACCTCCGAGATCCTGCGCAACATCGTCGCCGAGCGGGTGCTCGGCCTGCCTTCCGAGCCCCGCGTCGACAAGGACGTGCCATGGAAGGACCTGCCCCGGTGAGAAGGTCCGGCGCGGCCGCGCGGCGGACGAGGAGCGGTGAGCGACGGCGACGTGGAGCGAGCCGGACGTGGTGAGCACAGTGATCCGTGCGGGGCGGACGGCCCGCGTGGCGGACGAGTGGCGGATGAGGAGTGGTGAGCGACGATGACGCTGCTGTACACCGAGGTCGAGGAGGAGCTGCGGGCCTCCGTGCGGGATCTGCTCGCCGACCGCAGCGGCCCGGACGCGGTGCTGAGGCGGGCCGAGTCCGCCGCGCCGTACGACATGGACCTGTGGAAGACGCTGTCGCGGGAGATCGGGGTGGCGGGGCTGCTCGTGCCGGAGGAGTACGGCGGGGCGGGGGCGTCGGCGCGGGAGGTCGCGGTGGTGCTGGAGGAGCTGGGGCGGGCGGTGGCGCCGGTGCCGTTCCTGACCAGCTCGGTGCTCGCGACGGCGGCGCTGCTGCGGGTCGGCGAGGAGGACCTGATCCAGGAGCTCGCCTCCGGTGAGACCACGGCGGCGCTCGCGGTGTCGCTGGCGGCCTCGCCGTACCGGCCGCTGCCGGAGACCGTGACCGTCACCGACCGGGGGACCCTGGACGGGGCGGTCCGGGCGGTGGCCGGCGCGGACGTGGCCGACGTGCTGCTCGTCCCGGTCGGAAGGGCGCTCTACCAAGTGGAGGCCGAGCACGTCCGGGTCGACGTGGCGCCGTCGCTGGACCTGACCCGGCCGATCGCCACCGTCACGTTCTCCGACACCCCGGGTGAGGCGATCGGCTCTTTCGACGTGCGGGAGGTGCTGTCCTTCGGGGCGGGGCTGCTCGCCTCCGAGCAGCTCGGGGTCGCCGAGTGGTGCCTGGAGGCGACGCTCGCCTACATCAAGGAGCGCCACCAGTTCGCCCGGCCGGTCGGGTCGTTCCAGGCGATCAAGCACCGGATGGCCGACCTCTGGCTGGACGTGGTGCGCGCCCGCGCGGCGGCGAGGAACGCCGCCGACCTGCTGGCGGCGGTCCCGTACGGCGCGGCGGCGGTCGAGGCGGTCGAGGCGGGCGAGCTGGCGGCGGCGGTGGCCAAGTCCTGGTGCTCGGAGGTGGCGGTGCGCGTCGCCGAGGAGAGTGTGCAGCTCCACGGCGGGATCGGGATGACCTGGGAGCACCCGGTGCACCTGTATCTCAAGCGCGCCAAGTCCACCGAGATCGCGTTCGGCGCCCCCGGCGCCCACCGGGACGCCCTGGCGGTCCTGGCGGACCTGCCCGCCCCCGTCTGACCCGCACCCCCGCCTGGCCTGCGCTCGGCCTGGCCTGTGTCCCCGTCTGGCCTGGGCTCAGCCTGGCCTGCGGCTCGGTCTGACCCGAGGCTCCGTCCGGCCCGCGTTGGCGCGACGGCCC
>NZ_JBSFPS010000460.1:0-3925 GCF_053588315.1 Streptosporangium sp. NPDC003464
AGGAACGTGCGGAACGCGCGGAGGCGGGCGGCGTCGGCGCGCAGCTGCTCCAGTTCGGCGGTGGGGATGGGGGTGTGGTCGGTGGCGGGCGGGGCCCGGCCGCCGGGCCGCGCGGGTCGGCGGGCCGTGGGTCAGCGGGAGTAGAACTCCACCACGAGCTGCTCGTCCACGGGGACCGTGATCTGCTCGCGCAGCGGCCGGCCGACCACGGTGAAGCGGAGCTCGGCGTGGTCGACGTCCAGATAGGAGGCGATCCGGTCGTCGGCGTAGACGCCCTCGGCCGCGGCGACGAACGGCTGCATCCCGCGGGAGCGCTGCCGCACCGCGACGACCTGACCGGGCTTGACCAGATAGCTGGGGATGTCCACCTTGCGGCCGTCCACGGTGATGTGGCCGTGGGTGACGTACTGGCGAGCGGCGTAGATGGACGGGGCGAGGCCCGCGCGCAGGACGAGAGAGGCGAGACGGCTCTCCAGCAGCACCACCAGCTCGGCCCCGGAACGGCCGGTGCCGCGCAGCGCCATGTCCCAGTAACGGCGCATCTGTCGCTCGGATACGTCGTAGTACCAGCGCAGCTTCTGCTTCTCCATCAACCGCAGGCCGTAGTCACCGGTCTGCCGGCGGTTGGTCTTGCGGCCGTGCTCACCCGGCGGGTAGGGCCGCTCCTCGAAGTAGCGGACGGCCTTGCGGGTCAGCGGGACGCCGGCCCTGCGGGACAGGCGCACCTTGGGTCCGGTGTAGCGCACGGTCACTCCTTTGTGATTAGGTTTACCTTATTGAGGTAAGCCTAACCTTAGTGAATGGGCCGTCCGATCTCAAGGAGAGCCGGTCCATGCAGCAGCAGCCCGTCACCGCTCCGCCGATCCCCGAGCGCGTCCGCACGCTGGCCGCCGCCGCCGTCCCCACCCACGTGTCCCTCGCCGGCACCGACCGGCCGGCGATGCCCGCCAGGGGCGGCGTGGACGGCGCGGGACGCCCGGTGCTGCTGGTCCTGCCGGGGGATCCGCTCTACGGCCTGCGCGAGGAGCCGGTGGTGACCGTCGACCTGACCGCCGGCCGCTCCCTGGGCGGGCGGGAGGTCTCGCGCGGCCTGCTCAAGGTGCAGGGCTGGACGCAGGCCGTACCGGCCTCCGAGGCATGGCAGAGCGCGGCGGCGATCGCCGAGAGCTGCCCGGACGAGGCGCTGTTCGAGGCTCTGGAACGTTCCGACGGCCCCCGGCTGCTCCGGGTCGACGTCGGGCAGGTGATCTATCTCGCCGCCCCCGAATCGGGCGTCCTGGACGGCGAGGAGTATCTCGGCGCGGCCCCCGACCCCCTGATGGACGGGGCCGAGCGGATGCTCCGCCACGTCAACGCCACCCACCGCAGGCAGCTGGAGACAGCGCTGCGCACGCTGCTCGACTCCCCCGTCAGCGAGGTCTGGCTGTGGGAACTCGACCGCTTCGGCGCGACCGTCCGCTCCGGCATCGACAGCCCCACCCTGGTCCGACTGCCCTGGCCCACCCCCGCCACCGACGTCGACTCCCTGGAGCAGGCCCTGCGCTGCCTGCTCTGCCACCACCGCTGAGCGGGCGGCTCCCCGAGGGGGCGCCTGGCGCACCGGCAGGGCCGCGAGCTCGCCGAGGCGGTCCGCGAGATCACGGCGCCGTCAGAGGGCGTATTTCCGGACGCGAGCCGCGCGGGCGTCCTCCGCCGCGGGGCGGGAGGCCGACGCTGCCCGGCGTGACGTGCCGCTCCCGGAGGAGACGGCCCGTCACACTCTCGCCAGGGCCTGCCGCCGGTTACGCGGGGAGCCCGCTAGGACTCCCCGGAGAAACTCGGCGCAATTCTCGATGTGCGCCTGAATTGAGAAGAAAAATCACCTATAGGGTGAATTATGAATTCTCCGCCCCGACCACACTGGTGCTGCGGATGACCTCGTCGACCAGTCCGTAGTCCTTGGCCTCGGTGGCGGTGAACCAGCGGTCGCGGTCCCAGTCTTCCTCGATCTGCTCCAACGGCTGGCCGGTGTGGAAGGAGATCCGCTCGCTCATCACCTTCTTGGTGTAGAGCATCTGCTCGGCCTGGATGACGATGTCACTGGCCGTGCCGCCGATGCCGCCGGACGGCTGGTGCATCATGACCCTGGCGTGCGGCAGCGCGTACCGCTTGCCGGGCGTGCCCGCGCAGAGCAGGAACTGCCCCATCGAGGCCGCCATGCCCATGCCGACGGTGGCGACGTCGTTCGGGATGTACTGCATCACGTCGTAGATCGCCATCCCGGCCGAGATCGAGCCACCGGGCGAGTTGATGTAAAGCCAGATGTCACGCTCGTCGTCGTCGGCGGAGAGCAGCAGCAGCTCCCCGCAGATCCGGTTGGCCACCTCGTCGTTCACCTCGCTGCCGAGCACCACGATCCTCTTGCGCAGCAGCCGCTGGTACAGCGGGTCCTCGAACACGGGCTGCGGACTGGTCATCTCTTTCACCTGCCCCGAATCCATAATTTACGAATGGTGAATCCCTGCGACCATAACGCGGGGCGACACCATGGTTTCGGCCCGTTCGCTGTCAGCGCTTTCCGCTGACAGCGCAGCGCGTGAATCCGTTCGCGTCTCCGGGACACGGCAGGGCTGAGGCGGGGGCGACCCGGTGGTGTGTGATGATTGCCGAATCATGCCCGCGACCGCGATCTTCCGCCTGACCCGCACCACGGCCTTCGCCGTGGTGTCCCTCGGGCTGGGCGCGGTCGCGCACGTGCTCGCCGGCGGCACGGTGCCGGCGTGGAGCGCGGCGGGCGGGCTGGTGCTGGCGGCGGCGGCCGCACTCCCGCTGACCGGGCGCGAGCGCGGCGTGGGGGTGATCCTGCCCCTCCTGGGCAGCACGCAGGCGGCGCTCCACCTGCTGTTCGCCGCGACGGACCCGGCGGCCTGCCACGCGGCCTCCGCGCACCCGCGGCCCGGGCTGCTGCCCGAGCTCACCACGCTCATCACCCACCCGCACTCGGGGCTGCTGCCCGGGCTCGCCATGCTGGTCACGCACGGCTGGGCGGTGGGGCTGACCGCGCTGTGGCTGGCCCGCGGCGAGGCCCTGCTCTGGGGCCTGCTGCGCCGGCTCGGCGCCCGGCTCGGCCCGGTCCTCGGCGGCGGTCCCTTCCCCTTCGCGCCACCCGTGGTGGCCGTCACCCCGGACGGACCCGCCGTTCTCCGCCCGGCCCTGCTCCGTCACGTGGTGAGCCGGCGCGGCCCTCCCGCACCGCACCCCGTCATGCTCTGACGAGCTCGTCCTTCCGGCGATCTCGCCTCCGTCCCCGACGACGTCCACCGACGGCCTGTCCACCGATGGCCTGTCCGACGGCGCCCTGTCCGGCGACGGTCCCGGCCACCGGCGGCTCGCCCACCGGGGAGCCCGTCCGACGGCGGCCTGCCGACCGGCGGTCCGGTCCGACGGCGGCCCCGTCCGACGGCGGGTCCGTCCGACGACGGGTCCTCGCATCCCGGCGGCCTGGTCCTCGGTGACCCCGTCATCCGGCGGCCCCGTCCTCGGCGATCCCGTCCACCGGCGGCCCCGTCCTCGGTGACCTCTGACGACCTCGTCCTCGACGGCCTGACGGGCCCTGCGACCTGACGACCCGGGCCGGACCACACGGCGCCGGGCGCTCCACCTGACCTGTCCACCTTTCCGGCGCCTCCAGGCGGCATGTCGAGCACCGCTCCGGCCGCGGCGCCGTACGTCGAAAGGCTTTCTCATGATCGTTCGTCGTGTTCTCTCCGCCGGCCTCCTCGCCGCTCTCGCCGCCGCGTCGGTGAGCGCCTGCGGCGCCCAGTCCACCGGGCAGCCCGCCGAGCGGGCGGGTCCCGCAGGTGAGCGAGAGTGTCGTGGCGGAACTCTTCGGGGTCGGCCGCCAGTTCAGGGTGGCCGGTAGGGTTGTCGAGCACGTTGTTCTCCA
>NZ_JBSFPS010000461.1:0-3919 GCF_053588315.1 Streptosporangium sp. NPDC003464
GCAGCAGGTCGGCGAAGTGCTCCCCGATCTCGGCGCCGGACAGCGCCCCCTCCGGGCTGTACCAGGTGCCCAGGTGGTGGACCGAGCCGAAGAAGAAGTCGACGACCATCTCGGCCGGGGTGTCGCTCCTGAAGGTGCCCTCGCGCTGTCCCTCGGTCACCAGGTCGCGGAAGCGCTCGTGGTAGCGGCGGCGCTCGGCGCGGACGCTCTTGCGGGTGTCGGGGGCGAGCAGGTGCATGGAGCGGAAGAAGATCTTGGAGTCGTCCAGGTTCTCCACCGTGGTCCGCACGACGTCGGCGGCGGCGGCGTGCAGGCGCTCGGCCACCGGGCCCGGCCCGTCGGCGAAGCGGGTGAGCCGCTCCATCTGCATGCGCAGCACGCGCCCGTAGATCTCGTGGAGCAGGTCATCCTTCGAGTCGAAATAGTGATACATGGCGCCCTTGGTGACGCCGGCCGCTGTGACGATCTCCTGCACCGAGGTGCTCTCGAAGCCCCGTTCGGCGAACAGGCGGGTGGCCTCGCCGAGCAGGCGCTGCCGTACCGGCTCCTGGTCCTGGTCCTGACTCATCTGCCCCCCAATGTGTGGTGCGGTAAGCATACCGACTGGTCGGTTAAGGCATTGGCGGGTATCTGGGTTGTGTTATTTCCGTCACCTTCGGGTGCCTGGAGTCCCCACTTGGGTATTTCATTTACCCAAGGGATCTTCAGCGTCGCAGATCCGCTTCCGTCCCACCAACCGACCCTGGGGGTTCGCTGTGCCCGGCGGATCAATCTACGTGACGCCAGACGACCAGGTTCACGGCCTGTCACCCCAGGTCATGTACGAACAGTTCTGGCTCAAGGAAGCCGACCAGCGCCGGAAGATGCGCATGGTCAAGGCGGCGGCGGGCCTGGTCGTGGGCATCCTGCTCGCCTACCGCTTCGACCTGCCCGCGCCCCCGGCGGTCGGGCTCGCGGCCGCCCTGCTGGTCGCCGGGGCGGACATGTTCTGGGCGTGGTACTCCTACGAGGCCACCGCCGTCTGGCGGGGCCGGCGCCGGGGCGAGGTCATCACCGGCAAGCTGCTGCGCCGCAAGCTCCGCAGGCTCGGCTACCAGGTCCTCGACGGCCGCGCCGTGCCCGGACAGGCCTCGATCGACCATCTCGTCATCGGCCCCGGCGGCATCTGGGTGGTCGACAACGAGGCGTGGGACCCCGAGACCGAGATCGCCCGCTACGGCGACCGGCTCTTCCTCGGCGAGAAGTACGGCACGAAGGTGGCCAAGGCGCTCGTCGACGCCTCCGAGTCGCTGGCCCAGGTGCTCTCCCGGGAGTCGGGCATCCCCGTCACGATCGAGCCGCTGCTCGCGGTGCACGGCGGGCGGCTCCGGCGGACGGTCACCGCCGAGGGGCTCACCCTGCTCAAGCCACGCCTGGTGGCCCGGTGGATCGTGCGCGGGCCGCGCACGGAGTTCGACGAGAGTCAGGTGGAGCTGCTCGCCCGCACTGCCGCCCGGGTGCTGCGCCGGATGAGCTGAACCCGGGCCCGGACGGGTCAACCGGACCGTTCCGCCACCTCGAACCAGACCGACCTGCCCGCCTCGTCGTCGTGACGGGACGACCCCCAGACGGTTGCGACCAGGTCGACCAGCCACAGGCCCCGGCCGCCGTCGGCATCGGCGTCCGGCACGTGCACAGCCGGGGCGCTGGTGGCCGAGCCGTCGTCGGTCACCTCCACGTGGACCACTCCGGGGTCGCACGTCACGCGGACCGTCACCCGGCCGCCCGCCGTACGGCCGGAGTCGGAGTGGGTGACGGCGTTGGTGACCACCTCGCTGAGGAGCGGCAGGACGTCGTCGAGTGCTGGAGGGGCGAGCCGTACGGCCGGCAGTCCGTGTGCCCAGGCGCGGGCCGCCGGTACGGAGGACACCTCGCCGGGGAACTCCCTCCGCCACGCGCCGTGGCGCGTGCCCGCGCCCGGGGTCCCCGGGATCGCGTCGCCGCCGCCGTGGGGCCTGATCCGTCCCTCCGATCTCACGCGTTCACCTCCGCCATGACGATGTCAGCCGCGTTGTCGGCCTCAGCCGGCACTCATTCGCTCCGCCGCCACAGGCGGGCCCACCACGGCCGCCAGGTGAACACCCAGCCGCAGTAACGCCGGATGACCGTGATCAGGGCCAGTGTCCCGGTCGCCGAGTGGACCTCCAGGATCGGCCGCCCGGTCGCCGGCAGGACCAGCGAGGTGCGGACTCCGAGCGCGCGCAGGTCCCAGCCGAGCCGTACCAGGTGGGCGTCCTGCGCCGTCGGGTCAACGGCCCGGAGGTGATGTGTGAACAGCTCGGTTACTTACTGGAGGTCGTCCAGCGGCCCGCCGTCTCCATTCAGGTCGTCGATTCAGAGTGCATGTCTGGACTGGCCGGCCCTTTATGGAGGAAGTGAGGCGGGAACGGACCTGAGCGCCGCCGTGTGGCGGAAGTCATCGCGCTCTGGCGGCAACGGAGGTCAGTGCGTCGAGGTCGCCGACAACCTGCCGGGCGTGGTCGCGGTCCGTGACAGCAAGGACCCCGACGGGCCCAAGCTGCTCTTCACCCCCGCCGAGTGGCGGACCTTCGTCGATGGTGTCAAGACCGGAGACTTCGACCGTCTGGCCTGACCATCGCGGTCAGGGAATTTCCCTGATGGGGCGGACCGAGCAAGCCCGAAAGGGGGCGATGGGCCGGCGGGCGGAGCCGGTGCGGTCGCGCCCCGGGAATCCCGGCCACCGTGCCGACTTCCTGTCTGGACACCGTGTCGAAGGCGTCTCACACCAGCGTCCTGGTGTAGGAGATCAAGGCCGGTATCCGATATGGCGCAACAGGGTCCGCAACCGGCGTTCGATCTGTGCCGCGGTCACTTCCTCCCCTTGCTGGAGAAGAACGGATCCGATCGAGCTGGACAGGACGTCCTGGACGGCGCTCGGATCGGTGTCCGGTGGGAAGTGGCCGGCGTCGATGGCCTGCTGCGCGACATCCGCCAGGGCGTCCAACCGTGGCCGCAGGTACCGCTCGGTATAGGCGGTCACCAGTTTCGGGTAGTCCACCGAGGCGCCTATGACTCGCGCCATCAACGCGCGGAACCGGGGCCGGCTGAGGAGTTCGGCGATGAACTCGACCAGTTCGTCGATCGACCGCGCGACAGCGGGCACGTCCAGGTCGGGGTTGCGGGCGTGTTCCAGCGCGGCCATCAGGAGGTCCTCCTTGGATCGCCAGCGGCGGTAGACGGTCAGTTTCGCCACACCGGCACGCTGGGCGACCGCTTCGATGCTGGTGCCCCCGGCGCCGCGCTCGATCAGCAGGTCCAGCGCGGCGTTCAGGATGGAGGCGTCGTTGCCGGGGTCGCGTGGGCGGCCGCGCTCTACGCCGGCCACAGCACCTGATTCAGCCATGCCGTCAGTTTGTCCGGTGCCGGACGACCGCGCCAACCGATGTGCCCGTCGGGGCGGATCAGCACCACGTCGAGTGAATCCGTCTCTACCGGCGTGAGTGCGATGACCAGGTCGGCGCCCAATCGTGCCGCAGCGGCCTCGGTGTGCCGGGCGGCGTCACGCCGGTCGCCGGCGAGGACCACCCAGCGCCCTGATATCGCGGCGTGGAGCATGATCTCACCACCGTCGGGACGGCGGCACCTGACGTCCGGCATCCGGTCACCCGGATGCAGCCCCGGCATCCACCGGTGCGAGGTGGGGGCCAGCGGTCCGCCCCGGTAGCTGATACCCAACTGGGACGCGGCCAGCCACAGCCGGCGCTGTACGGCGGGCAGGCGGACGGCCGGCAGGACCACCTTGTCGCGGACCAGGCGTTTCCACCGGGTGTCGGGCAACATGATGTTCACCGCGGTGCTGGTGGCCCTCAGGACGTTGCGGGCCAGCGGGCGCCGCTCGCCCTCGTAGGTGTCCAGGAGT
>NZ_JBSFPS010000462.1:0-3831 GCF_053588315.1 Streptosporangium sp. NPDC003464
CGGTCTCGACGAAGATCGGCGTCTCACCGTTGATCTTGCTGACCGGGTTGATGAGCTGGATCGGGTCGAGCTGGTTGCCGCAGTTGTCGCACTGGTCGCCGCGGGCGCCGTCGTAGTGGCAGATCGGGCAGGTGCCCTCGATGTAGCGGTCGGGGAGGGTGCGGCCGGTGGAGGGCGAGATCGCCCCCATCGTGGTCTTGGGGAAGATGTAGCCGTTGGCGTGGAGACCCTTGAAGATCTCCTGGACCACGGCGTAGTGGTTGCCGGTCGTGGTCCGGGTGAACAGGTCGTAGGACAGACCCAGCGCCCGGAGGTCCTCGACGATCACCCTGTTGTAGCGGTCGGCGAGCTCCCGGGCGCTGACGCCCTCCTTGTCGGCCTGCACCTGGATGGGGGTGCCGTGCTCGTCGGTCCCGCTGACCATCAGGACCTTGTTCCCCACCATCCGCTGGTAGCGGCTGAAGATGTCGGACGGCACGCCGAATCCGGAGACGTGCCCGATGTGGCGGGGGCCGTTGGCGTAGGGCCACGCGACCGCGGTCAGGATGTGCTGGGACATGATGCCAAGCCTAAGGGACGCGGGCTCAGGCCTTGGTGCTCTCCCGGGATACGGCCTCGGCCGCCTCCTCGGCGCTCTCCCGGGTCACGGCCTCGGCGGCCTCCTCGGCCGCGGAGGCGGCCACGTCGACGAGCGTCTCCTTGGTCCGGCGGATGCCGAGGATGCTGACGAACAGCGCCGCGAAGATGGTCTGGAAGCTCATGATCAGCGCGGTGGCCGAGGGCACGACCAGGCGCAGCGACTCGGAGGGGATCAGCGTGCCGAAGCTGCGCGTCTGCCAGTGGACCAGCGAGGCGACCAGGCCGCCCAGACCGGCCAGGGCCAGCAGGCCGCCGACGACCAGGCCCTTCTCCAGGGTCACGATGTCGACGAGCTTGCGCACCCGCCTGTCTTCGGGCAGGAAGCCCTCCTCGGCCGCGTAGACCTTGGTGAACACCGCGAACAGCACCGCCTGGAAGCCGATCACCATCGCGGCGGAGGCGCCGACCAGGGTGTCGACGTCGAAGGCGAGCTTGCCGATGTACACCGGGCCGAAGGTCAGGGCGGCGCCCGCGACCAGGCCGATGGTCATCAGGACCATGCCCGGGATGAGGAACAGCCAGCGCGGGCTGTAGAGCATGAGGAAGCGCAGGTGGCGCCAGCCGTCGCGCCAGGAGCGCAGGTGCGGCGGGCGGGAGCGGCCGTCGGGCGACAGCGTGGTGGCCACCTCGCGCACGTCCAGCCCGGACAGCGTCGAGCGCACCACCATCTCGCTGGCGAACTCCATGCCGCCGGTCTGCAGGCCGAGCTTGAGGATGGAGTCGCGCCGGAAGCCGCGCAGGCCGCAGTGGAAGTCGCCGATCGCGCTGGGGAAGAACAGGCGGCCGATGAAGGACAGCACCGGGTTGCCGAGGTAGCGGTGGAGCGGGGGCATGGCGCCCGGCGCGATGCCGCCCTTGAACCGGTTGCCCATCACCAGGTCGGCCCCGTCGCGCAGCTGCTCGACGAACGGCAGCAGCGCGGTGAAGTCGTAGGAGTCGTCGGCGTCGCCCATGATGACGTATCTGCCCCGGGCCGCCCGGATTCCGCCCATGAGGGCGTTTCCGTAACCCTTGGCGTCGACGTGCACCACCCGGGCCCCGGCGTCCCGCGCGAGCTGCTGCGAGCCGTCGGTGCTGCCGTTGTCGGCGATCAGCACTTCTCCGTCGATCCCGTGTTCCCGCATGCAGGCCAGTGCCTTGCGTACGCAGGTCTCCACGGTCTCCGCCTCATTCAAACAAGGCATCACCACGGTCAGTTCCACGTCTCAACCCTTCATTTACGGCACAGGCCAATCTCATCATGATGCCCTCTAACCTCTACTGCGCGGGTCAACTCCGCGAAACGACTGGCATCCTGTAATGCATGGTGACCGTCGCAGAACGAGCACGTCTGGAGGTGCCTCCAGCTGACTGGAGCGCGCGCCTGCGGGCTTTCCTACGCCGCCATCGCCTCTTCGTGGCCGCGCTCGCGCTGGCGTTCGTGCTGCGTGTGGTCACCATGCTCGGGTACGGCCCGGCCCTGTGGTTCAACGACTCCTTCGAATACGTGTCGGGGGCGGTCAACCCCGAACGCCCCAGTGCCCTGCGCCCGAACGGTTACTCCTTCTGGCTGCTACTGCTGCGCCCCTTCCACAGTTTCGGTCTGGTCGCCTTCACCCAGCACCTGATGGGCCTGTCCATCGCGGTGCTGGTCTACGCGCTGCTGCGCAGGAGGTTCGGGCTGCCCGGCTGGGGGGCGACGCTGGCCGCCGTGCCGGTGCTGTTCGACGCCTACCAGATCCAGCTCGAACACCTGATCATGTCCGACACGATGTTCATGCTGCTGGTCATGGGCGTCATCACGCTGGTGCTCTGGCACCGGAAGGTGTCCTGGCGGCTCGGCGCGGTCATCGGCCTGCTGCTCGCCCTCACCGCGCTGACCCGGTCGATCGGACTGCCGATCCTCGCCCTGGTCTGCGTCTACATGCTGATCAAGCGCACCGGGTGGAAGCCGATCGCGGCCATGGTGACCGCGTGCGCGGTCCCGGTGCTCGGCTACATGGGCTGGTTCGCCTCCGCGCACGGCAACTACGCCATGACCAACAGCGACGGCGCGATCCTCTACATGCGCACCGCGCTGTTCGCCGACTGCACGAAGATGGGGGTCGACCCCCGCAAGGAGCTGGAGCTGGCGCTGCTGTGCATCACCGCCCCGCCGAGCGAGCGCAGCTTCTCCGGCCAGAACTACCTGTGGTGGGCCAGGGGCGGCCAGCGCTTCCACGCCTTCGGGACGGGCAGCACGTTCACCCCGCAGATGAACCAGACCGCCGGGAAGTTCGCCAGGCGGGCCATCATGTCCCAGCCGGGCGACTACCTCGCCAAGGTGGCCGTCGACTTCTTCCGCGCCTTCCACTGGGGCCGGCCGCGCTTCCCCGACTACGCGACCTTCCAGCAGTACGAGTTCTCCTTCGAGGACAAGGTGCTGCCCGCCTGGTCGTCCTACAAGGGCACCACCGACGGCGACGCGCGCAGATACGATCCGGGCCTGCCGACGGCGGAGATCCGCGGCCGGCAGAGCGTGATCGGCACCCAGCTCCACGACCCCTGGGCCTCCTTCATGCAGGCCTACCAGCGGACGGTCAGGCTGCCCGGCATCGTCGTCGGCGTCCTGCTCCTGATCGGCCTGGCCGGGGTGGCGGTGCGCTGGCGCACCCTGGGCGGACCGGTGCTGCTGCCGTGGCTGGCCGCCTTCGGCCTCATCCTGGCCCCGGCCGCGACCGCCGAGTTCGACTACCGCTACCTGCTGCCGGCGGTGCCGCTGGCCTGCCTCGCCGCCGCGATCTCCCTGCGCCGGGGGTTCGCTAGACCCACCGCGAAAGCAGGATCCGCGCCCACCACTGCGAGTGCGGAATGATCTCGGCGACGAGCACCGGGTGGAGCCAGGCGAAGTTGACCAGCGCGAGGATCATGAAGGCCCCGGCGAACGCGGCCCCGACCGCCCTGCGGTTGGGCGCGGCCTCCGCCTTCCCGATGACCAGTCCGGCGGCCAGGGTCAGTGCGAGGATCATGAACGGGACCATGGGGATCGCGTAGAACAGATACATGGTCCGGTTGTCGGCGATGGCCCAGTAGAACCAGGGCAGCCAGCCGACGGCGTAGGCCAGCAGCACCGCTCCGGCGCGCCAGTCGCGGGTGGCGACGTACCAGGCGATCATCGTGATGAGCGCGGCCAGCCCGCCGTACCAGATGACCGGGGTGCCGACCCCGAGCACC
>NZ_JBSFPS010000463.1:0-3829 GCF_053588315.1 Streptosporangium sp. NPDC003464
GGGCAACGACTGGGGCTGGGGGTCCGGACGGGTCGTCGGGCTGTTCGCGGGGGCGACGGTGCTCTGCGCGGTGTGGGTGTTCAGGGCCGGGTCGCCGCGGGTCGCCGCCGGCGGCGGCCCGCCGTACCGGCTCGGCGAAGGCGGCCAGTCTGCGCTCCATGCCGGTGCCGTCGACCAGGACGTGGGCCGCCGCGACCGACGGGTGGGACTGGATCGCCGCCTCCACCTCGGCCGGCTCGATGCGGTGCCCGCGGATCTTGACCTGCCGGTCCGCCCGGCCGAGGAATTCGATCGTGCCGTCGCCGTGGTAGCGGCCCAGGTCGCCGGTGCGGTAGAGGCGCTCGCCGGTGGCGGGATGGCGGATGAAACGCTGGGCGGTCTTCTCCTCGTCGCCGAGATAGCCCAGCGCCAGGCCCGCGCCGCCGATGTACAGCTCGCCGGGCACCCAGTCGGGGCAGGGGCGCAGGGCCTCGTCGAGGACGTGGAAGGTCTGGTTGGCCAGCGGCGTGCCGTACGGGATGCTCCGCCAGCCGTCCCGGACCTCGCCGATCGGGTGGTGGATCGACCAGATCGCCGCCTCGGTGGCGCCGCCGAGGCTGACCAGCTCCAGGCCCGGCAGGCGTCCCCGGACACGGTCGGGCAGCGCGACGGGGATCCAGTCGCCGCTGAGCATCGCCAGCCGCAGTGACGGCAGGTCGATCTCCGGCTGGGAGCCCAGGTAGTGGTCGAGCATCTGCAGCTGCGCGGGCACGGAGTTCCAGACCGTGACGCCGTGCTCGGCGATCAGCCGGGCCCAGTGCGCGGGGTCGCCGCGGCCCGCGGCGTCGGGCAGCACGAGGGCGCCGCCCAGGGAGAGGGGGCCGAAGATGTCGTAGACCGACAGGTCGAAGCCCAGCCCCGCCAGGCCGAGGACGCGGTCCTCCTCCGTCACCGCGTAGCGCCGGTTGACGTCGGCCACGGTGTTGAGGGCCGCCTGGTGGGAGATCATCACTCCCTTGGGGTCGCCGGTCGAGCCCGAGGTGTAGATCACGTAGGCCAGGTCGCCCGGGTCCGCCTCCGGCTCCGGGGGCGGGAGCTCCGACGGCGGGAGGAGGTCGACGTCGACGAGCCGGGCCCCCTCCGGGCGGTCGCGGACCCACGACTGGGTGAGCACGTGCCGGACGCCGGCGTCGGCGAGGATCCGCGCGCGCCTGGCGGGCGGCTGGCCGGTGTCGACCGGCAGGTAGGCGCCGCCGGCCAGAAGCGTGCCGAGCACGGCGACGACCTGCTCCCAGCCCTTGTCCATCATGACCGCGGCCAGGTCGCCCGGCGCGAACCCCCGGGTCCTCAGCGTCCGGGCCACGCCCGCCGCCCTGGCCAGCAGCTCGCCGTAGGTGAGGGTCCGCCCGTCCGTCACGACGGCCGCCCTGCCGGGCGCGCGGCGCGCCTGGGCGACGACCTCCCCGTGCAGCGGCCCGCGCGGCGACGGAGCGGCGGTCGCGTTCACCCGCTCACGCCGGTCGGCCTGTACGGCGGGCAGCCCGACCGGGCAGGCGCTCTCCCAGGGCCCGTCCGAGGCGGCCAGGGCGCGCAGCAGCCCCTCCAGCGCGCCGAAGGCGTCCTCGACGACCCCGGCGGGGAACACCCCGTCCCGCACGTCCCACCTGATCTCCAGCGCCCCGCCCTCGACCACCGCCTGGCAGTCGATCCACACCTGCGGCGTCTGGCTCCTGCCGTACACCACCTCGGCCAGGCCGCGCATGCCCTCGTGGCCCGACGCCTCGTCGCTGAGCCCGATCGTGCTGGTGAAGACGGCCGGCATCAGCGCGGCGCCCCGGCCGCGGCGGCGGGCGATCTCCCGCATGACCTCCACGCCGGAGTAGAGCCGGTGGTCGAGGTCCTCCCAGAGCCGCTCCTGCAGCGCGCGGGCCCGCCCGTGGAACGTCGCGTCCGAACCGCCGTCGACGGCCAGCAGGCTGACCGTCGTGAAGTCGCCGACCAGTCCTCCCACCTGGGGATGGAGCGGCTGCCGGTTGAGGAGGGTCAGGTTCAGCGAGAACCGGGGACGCCGGCTCCACCTGGCCACCACCTCGGCGTAGGCGGCCAGCACCGCCGTGGACGGGGTCACGCCGTGGGCGCCCGACCTGCTCCGGAACCGGTCCCACTCCCCGGCGTCGAGGGTCATCCGGTGGCGGGTGAAGCTCCGGCCGGCCCCGGCGGCGGCGTTGTCGCGGACCGGCAGCTCGGGCGGCCCCGGCAGCTCATCGACGCGCCCTTCCCAGTAGTCGCGGTCACGCTCGTAGGCGGCGCCGTCGCGCAGCCGGCGGGCCGCGAGCAGGTAGTCGCGGAAGCTGATCTCCAGAGGCGGCAGGACGTGCTCCGGATCGAGGTAGAGCCGTTTGAGCTCGGTCAGCAGCAGTTGGATGCTCAGGTAGTCGGCGATCAGGAAGTCGATCGAGACGTGCAGCAGCGCCCGCCCGTCGGCACGCGTGACGCGCAGCTCGAACAGCGGCCAGGCGCCGGCGTCGTAGACCCGGTGGTCCATCTCGGCGCGGACCCCGTCGACGTGCGCGCTCACCCGTCCGGCGGGCTCGCCGCGCAGGTCCGTCACCTCGATCCGGTAGTCCGGGACCTCGGCCGACACCTGCTGGTAGCCGTCGACGTGGACGACCGCCCGCAGCATGTCGTGGCGGCGGACCAGGGCGCGCCAGGCGGCCTCCAGCCGGGGCGGGTCCAGGTCGGGGAAGGCCAGCTCGGCGTAGACCTGGCAGGCCGTGCCCCCGTAGTCGAAGGCGTCCCTGCGGCCGAGGACGTAGGCGGCCTGGACGTCGGTCAGCGGGAACGGCTCGTGCCGCTCCCCCGGTGCGGGGGTCAGCTCCGGGCCGGGCCGGCGCAGGTGGTCGAGCAGGGCGCCCCTGTGGGCCGACAGCAGTGCCCGCCGCTCATCGGTCATCACGCCCTGCGGCGCCCGGAAGCGGAGCCGCCCGGACTCCTCCCAGAGCCGGACCCCCTGGCGTTCGAGCTCCGCGACGAGCCGTCCGGCGCTCACGCCCCGCCCCGCCCCGGTCCCGCCCGGCTCCGGCGGCCGCGCGCTCTCTCCGGCCCGCGCGGTCTCCTCCAGCCGCGCCGACTCCTCCACCCGCACAGGCTCCTCCGGCCGCACGGCCGCGGCGCCGTCTCTGTCGGTGCGCTCGGTCCGCTCGGTCATATGTCGCCCTCCTCGAAGGCCGCTGTCTCGGTCTCGGTCCGCTGCTCGATCAGGGCCGCCTGCTCGGCGACGGTCGGGCCCGCGAAGATCTCCCGCAGGGCCAGCTCGGCACCGAACCCGGCCCGGATCTCCTCGGCGAGGCGGGCCGCCAGGATGCTGTCGCCGCCGAGGGCCACGAAGCTCTGGTGCCTGCCGGCCCGGGCCAGGCCGAGCAGCCCGCACCAGATCCGGCTCAGCGCCTCCTCGACGGGGCCGGACGGCGGCGCGTCCTCGTCGCTCCCCTGCCCGTCCCGTCCGGCGAGCTCCGCCAGCGCCCCGCGGTCCACCTTGCCGTTGGCGTTGAGGGGCAGGCGGTCGAGCATCGTGATGGTGGGCGGCACGGCGTAGGGCGGCAGACGCCCGGCGAGCCAGTCGCGCAGCTCCGCCGGGCCGGTGCCGGCGGCGGCCACCACCACCGCGGCCAGCCGGCGGGTGGGGTGCCCGGCCGCGGTCACCACCGCGTGCTCCACGCCCGGGTGCGCCGCCAGCGCGCTCTCCACCTCCCCCAGCTCGATCCGGTGGCCGCCCACCTTCACCTGGTGGTCGGCCCGGCCGAGGAACTCCAACGTGCCGTCCGGCCAGTAACGGCCCAGATCACCGGTC
>NZ_JBSFPS010000464.1:0-3771 GCF_053588315.1 Streptosporangium sp. NPDC003464
GCGCGATCTCCCACAACCCCGCCGGGACGATCCAGTCCCATCGCCCGCCGTCCATGGTGAGTTCAACGACTCACCCACCATGTAGGACACGCTGTTAATGCTGGCTTCGCTGATGAAGAGCTTGGCGGCCGCCTGGCGGTTGGAGGCGCCGTCGGCGACGAGGGCGAGGACTTGGAGTTCGCGGTCGGTGAGGGCAGCCTTGACCGGTTTGCGTACCTGGCCCATCAGGCGTCCGGCGACCGAGGGGGACAGGACCGGCTCGCCGGCGGCTGCGGCGCGGACGGCGCGCAGGAGTTCGTCGGTGGGGGCGTCTTTGAGGAGGTAGCCGGTGGCGCCGGCTTCGATGGCGGGCAGGACGTCGGAGTCGGCGTCGAAGGTGGTCAGGACGAGGGTCTTGATGTGGGGGGGGGAGTGGCGCAGGGCGGTATCGGCGCCGCCCAGCGCCGCTACCGGGGCCCAGCCGTTGCTGCACAGGGCGATGGCGGTTCCGGTCACCACGCCGACCACTGCCGCGGTGGCGCGGGATCTGACGAACAGGCCGATCAGGGCCACGATCACATGGGAGATCATCACCATCGTGATGAGCGTGATGACCGCTGCTGCGAGGCCGATGAGCACACCCGCCGGGCCGAAGCGCCAGCCGTACACCGGCAGTGACATCAGGGCGACGAGGTTGACCGCCGGTGCGGGGCCGGCGAAGGCTCCGGCGAGCAGTGCCGCCGCGATCCGGCCTGGCGTGGCCGGGAGCATGGAGAAGTACTCGGGGCGCAGGGCTTCGCTGCCACCCCCGATGAAGATGGGGCCGAAGATCCAGCCGGACAGCCAGACCGCCAGCGTGACTGGCAGGTAGACGGGCCGCAGGACAGCGACGGCGATCGTCGCGAAGGCCAGGATCAGCCCGAGCGAGACGCCGGTGTAGAGGTTGGAGGCGTTGTCGCCGCGCAGGGAGTTGCGCATGAGCGCCAGCCGCATGCGGATCATGTGCCGTGCCAAGGCGACCGGGCCGGGGGTCAGGAGGTGAGCCATGCCAGCCCCTCCGTCCCTCCGGTGCGGGCGCCGACGAGGTCGACGAAGGCGTCCTCCAGGGTTCCGGCGCCGCGTACGTCGGCCAGCGGCCCGGCGGCTACGACGCGGCCGTCGGAGATGACGCCCACGTGGTCGCAGAGCTGCTCGACGAGGGCCATGACGTGGCTGGAGATGATCACGGAGCCGCCGTTGCCCACGAACCTGCGCAGGATGGCCCTGATCGTGGCTGCGGAGACGGGGTCGACGGCCTCGAAGGGCTCGTCCAGGACGAGCAGGCGGGGCGCGTGCAGGAGGGCGACGGCCAGGCCGATCTTCTTGCGCATGCCGGTGGAGTATTCGATGACCAGGGTCCGCTCGGCGGAGTCGAGTTCGAGGACCTGGAGGAGTTCGTCGGTGCGCTCGGCGACGACGGCGGGCGGCAGGCCGCGCAGCAGGCCGAGGTAGGTGAGGACTTCGCGGCCGGTGAGTCGTTCCGGCATGGCGTTCCCGTCGGGCAGCACGCCGATCAGTCCCTTGGCCTGGACGGTGTCACGTCAGACGTCGACGCCGAAGATCTCGGCGCTGCCGGAGTCGGGGCGGAGCAGGCCGACGGCCATGGCCAGGGTGGTGGTCTTGCCGGCTCCGTTGGGACCGACCAGGCCGTAGAAGGATCCGGCGGGGACGGTGAGGTGGATGTCGTCGACGGCCAGGTGGTCGCCGAAGGCTTTGCGGAGTCCGGTGGTGCGGAGGGCGGGCTCCCGGTGTGTTGGCATGCCTTGAGAATCGCGCGGGGGCGGGGGTGACGGATCGTCCGTACGGGGAGCGGGGTGGTGGATTACGGCATCAACCGATCGGTTGATACGGGCAAGCAGCGGCTGGTGCGTGGCGATGTCCGCCGGCATTCGTCGCGCCCGGGGACGGTTCTCGGGCGAGGACTCCGGGATCCTGTTCCTACTCTCCAGGTTGGACCAACGCCGCCTCGTAGGCGAGGATGACGGCCTGCGCCCGGTCCCTGACGCCTATTTTGGCGAACAGGCTCGTCACGTGGTTTTTGACGGTCGACGGGGAGACGGTCAGGTCAGCGGCGATCTCCGAGTTCGAACGGCCCCGGGTGATCAAGATGAGGATTTCCCGTTCCCTGTCGGTCAGCCCGGCCGGTTCGGCGGGCATCGTCCTTGGGCGCGAGGTGCGGACGAACGTGCCGATGAGCCTGTGTTCGCCGGCGCCCTGGTCACCCTGGCGGTCAACGTGGCGCACGGCTGGCACGGCGGCATGCTGTCGCGCCTGGTCAGCGCCATTCCGCCGCTGGCTGTGCTTGGCTCCTATGAGCTGCTGATGAAGCAGATCCGCATGGCTTATACCCCGGTTTCTCCCCTCGCGGTCGAAGAGCCCGTCAGCCAGCCTGAGCCACCCGCCGAGGAGGTGGCCGAGCCTCCGGCACCGCCGAAACCACCCGCGCGGACCCTGGCTGAAGCCGTGGTCGCCGCCTACCCTCAGGCCGATTCGATTCGGGGACTGGCTCGCGATTTTGAGATCTCCCGCAGCCGGGTGGAGAGCATCCTGCGCCAGGCCGGCGTGCTGCCGCCGAAGACGGCTGCCGAGGAAGCCGCCGACCGTGCCGAGCGGAAGGCCGGGGACTCGCCTCTGGAGCCACCGGTCGCGCCAACCGAGCCGGAGCTCACCGAGGAGGAAGAGGCCCGGCGGGCGATGGCACTCCTCCAGCAGTGCGCAACGGACCAGCCGCCCACCGAGGCGGACTTGAAGGCAGCCGGGCTCACCGAGGCGGGGCAAGCCATCATCCGCAAGGGACTGAACATGGCCGCGCTCGACAAGGCGGCCTCTTCCGCCAACGGCTCCGCGCCGACCTCCAGCTAGACCCCCGCTGAGGAGATCCCCATGTCTCGTACCCGCATGGCCGCCTACGCCGCGGCCGTCCTGCTCACCCTGACCGCGTGCGGTACCCCCGCCGCTGGCCACCGCGCTCCGAGGCCCGCCGTCGTGGAGCAGCTGCCCACCCCGACCTGTGCGGCCGGCATCACCTCCATCACCCCGCCCGAGCCGGACCTGAGCGGCGACCGCGATGGCGACGGCATCAACGACATCCGGCCCATCCCCGCCACCTGCTGAGGAGAACCCCATGGAACTCATGGCCGGCCTGTGGATCGCGCTCACCGCCGCGATGGTCGCCCTGTCCTTCACCAAGCAGACCCGCACCTACGAGATCGTGTTTCTCGGCGGATGGGGCATCCTGACCGGCGCCATGCTGGCCGGGGCCACCTCATTCGGCGGGCTGAGCTTCGGCTCCCTGTGGGGAGCGATCTTCTAATGACCGGCCTGGAACTCGTTGTGGTCGTCGCCGCCGGCGGCCTCATGGCCGTCGCGGTCAAGCACACCAACCGCAAGCCCGGCGGGCGCGCCAGCAAGGGTCGCGGGATCCCGAAGAGTTCGCGGCTCGTCAAGATCTACAACAACACCGGCGCCACCCCCGTCCAGAGCGGCGACGCCGGCGGAGCCGCCGCTGAACTCACCGGCCGGGCGATCGGCGCCACCGCCCGCCGCACCAGCCGCCGCTGGCGGGCCGTCCGTACCAGCGCCAGCCGCCGCCGCGACCAGCTCGCCGACCGGACCGCACCCCGGTGGGAGCGGCGCCGCACCACCCGGCCCGAGCCCGTCATCGACCGCCTCCGCACCCTCCAGGCCGCCCGCAAAGAGCACGGCTGGGCAGGGCTACGGCCGTCGATGACCCACCGCCCACCAGAGCCGCCC
>NZ_JBSFPS010000465.1:0-1264 GCF_053588315.1 Streptosporangium sp. NPDC003464
GGTCACCCTCATCCTCACCGGTCCGGCCCGCTTCCCGGGAATCGGGCGCTTCGGCGTCATCCTGGCGCTGATCCTGCTGTCGGCGGCGGTCCTGCTGATCCTGATCACCATCCGCCCGCCGTCCCCCGGCCAGGGCGGACAGCGGATCCTCGCCTACGCCGAGGAGCCCACGCCCCAGGCCCTGATCGAACGGATGAACACCGAGACAGCGGACTACGAGCTGTTCCTGTCCACCGACGCCCTCCGGATCGCCCGGATCGCGCGCACCAAGCACCGCAATCTACGCTGGTCCGTCAACCTGATCGTCACCGGCATCACCGTCATGACGGTCATGGTCTTCCTGGAGCGCCTGATCTGACGGTGAGGATGCAGGTAACCGTGCCGTGGTCCGGATCGCCGTGCCTGGGGCTCAGCCGCTTACACGCCATCAGCGTCTGGTGCAGGCGTGGTGGCGAGTGCGTCATGTGGCCTTCCGTCTGCCACCTCGAGACTGGGTCGTGCGGGTCGGCGACGCTGCCCGCTTGTCGGACTGGCCACCTTTGGTAGTGGTGGTGTGCTGGTCCAGAGCCTTCATGATCTCCGGGGCGAGGGCGTCGGCCAGCGCGGGCGCCAGAGCATCGGCCAGCGCGTCGGCCAGCACCCGGGTGACCAGGAGCCGTTCGATCATCGATGCGCCCGTCGCCGCTCGTGGGGAGGTGAGAGCCGTTTCGATCAAAGTCGTGATGGGGTCCCCGCTACGGGCGCGGGTCTTCGTCGACGAGCTCGCCTCGCTGAGGATGTCACGGATGAGGTCGTCGATCAGCGCGTCCACCTGCTCATGTTCGGTGGTTTTGTCATGTTCCTCTGACACCATGGGTTGCTCCTTTGCCGTTGATGGGAGCCGTCCCTCGACTGTCGACCGTGGGACAGTTGAGGGACGGCGTGGGTGCTTGGACCGGGCTGCCTGGTGTCAGCGGCCCGCGAGCATGGCGAGCAGGAGCGGGTGCTCGAAGAGGTTCTCCCCGCTCTCCTCGCGGCGGCGCATGAGCATGGCCAGCAGCAGCGGGTGCTCGAACATCCCGCCCCCGCGCTGCCTGCGCCGGCGGGTGAGCGCGGCGAGCAGGAGCGGGTGCTCGATGAGGTTCTCCCCACCTTCCTGGCCGCGGCGCATGAGCATGGCGAGCAGGAGGGGGTGCTCGATGAGGTTCTCCCCACCCTCCTCCCGGCGACGCGCGAGCATGGCCAGCAGAAGTGGGTGCTCGATGAGGTTCTCCCCACCCTCCTC
>NZ_JBSFPS010000465.1:1361-3757 GCF_053588315.1 Streptosporangium sp. NPDC003464
CGATGAGGTTCTCCCCACCCTCCTCCCGGCGACGCGCGAGCATGGCCAGCAGAAGTGGGTGCTCGATGAGGTTCTCCCCACCCTCCTCCCGGCGACGCGCGAGCATGGCCAGCAGAAGTGGGTGCTCGATGAGGTTCTCCCCACCCTCCTCCCGGCGACGCATGAGCATGGCCAGCAGGAGCGGGTGCTCGATGAGGTTCTCCCCGCCCTCACGCTCGGACGTCTCGGTGGATGCGGAGCGCTCGGTGGTCGTCGTCATATCATTTCCCTTTCAGGATCGGTGGTTTGCGCACCATTTTCGTGAGAGACGAGTGCCCCGTACCCGTGCCCAACAGGATCTACTCTGCGCAGCAGAATCCACCAAATCCCTATCGAGCTAGCGCTTTAACGTATCTGCCACTTCCAGCCGCGCCTGCGCAGCAAAAACAAATTCTGACCAAAAATATCTTGGACTTGTTCTGGCAAGTACCACGGAGCTGTGGAAGGGACTCATCGTGGACCTCCGGTCGACGGGGCGCGAAGATGCGTGATGATCCGTACGGGCGAGCAGCGGCGGGCTCGACTCACCAGACATCCAGGTGAACTGCCATGAAAGCGCTGCCCGCACGATCGTCCGCCTGTGGCCGGCCGTCGTAGGCGGCTGGAGGCGATCGAGCGGCCAGGCTCCCCACCGCGACAAAGCAACAGGTCAACACCTTAATCACGTGCCGGATCCATGCCGGGACAGACGGGGAACCACAGTCACTCACGGGGAATCACGGGGAATCGACCCGCCCTGACCTGCATCCTTTTTCCCAGCTCAAGGCGGCAAGGCCGGAAGCTGATCCCCAAACTGACAGCGCGGGTCCGATTCCCGGAGAATGGGCGAATGACCCGTGATCCAGCCGAACCCGCTGGACGGAGACAGTCGCTTTCCCGGCCCGGAGGCCGCACACTTCTTTCTTCTCAGCGAATATGGGGCTGCTCGAATTGAAGAGATGAGGGCCTGGTAGCGCCGGCGGTCATGTCAGCCCGGCCCATTTGGTCCAGGGTTGCACTTCAGGTTGCAGCACAGGGACGTTCAGCAGTTCCGGAAGCTCGCGGGACGGTTCCGAGGGTGCGGGAGCCGACACGGCGAGGACCCCGGAGGTCCCCCGGATCCCGGCTGCCCGACTGTCCGGCTGTCCAGCTGTCCGGCTGCCCGGCTGTCCGGGACCTCACGTCGTGAGCGCTTCCAAGATCCGCCTGTCCACTGCCTCGTGCTGCCCGCCGACGCACTTGGCGTAGACCTTGGGCAGCACGTCCACCCCGCGCCCGGCCCGCTCATCGTCTTTCCTCAGCCAGGTCGCGAGTCAGGGCGCGGCCTTGCCCAGGCTTACGAAATACGCTGTGGTTGACTGTTTGCTATTAATCAGTCCCCCTACGTGGGGATACGTCGTTCATGGATCTCACCGTCGCCGGCATCCGCGTCGCGCGTAACGCCGACGGCCGCCTGGAGGCCTTCCACGTCGGCTACGACTCCGCCCTGTGGCACAAGTGGCAGGACGCGGACGGAGCATGGTCGCCCGACTGGGTGTCGCTGGGCGGCAACCTGATCGGCTTCTGAACCCAGGTGTGGGTGCCTGCGCCGCCGCCGGCGCAGGCACGCACACCCGTCGTCGACGGCGCCGTCACGCCTCCGTGTAGGCCAGGATCCTCTGGCGATCCTCCTCGGAGAGCGGCTCCAGCAGGTCGGTGTTCTCGTGCGGGAAGTCCTTCAGGAGCGTTTCGAAGTCCTGGATCGCCACGGTGATGGCGATGAACTGCAGACCCCTGCTCACCTCGACGCCGGCCGGGATCGGGACCGTCATGCTCTTCGTCCCCCCGTTCTGATGGCCGGGGAGGCCGATGTCGGTCAACCTGGCAACGGTGTCACCGGCTCCGTTGATGTTGAGCAGGACGATCCCCAGCAGGGCCAGACCGCCGAGGATGGTGACCAGGATCGTCCTGTCCGACACGTTCACCTTCACTGTGATGTAGGGGCCGAGAGAGAATTCCAAACCCGCGGGAACGTTGGCCGCCTGCGCCTGGACAGTGGCATGCGGGCTCATGCGCGCGCGAGGGGGACGGAACCTCCAAGGGGGTGATGACGAAATGGTCCTGTTCCCCTGGGCATACACGTTGAACGCCGATGTTATGGGATATTTCGTGTATGGATTGATCACATAAGTGTTGGGCGGCGGCAACTCACCCCGGCCGGGCGGGAAGGAGATTCCCAGTTGAGTCTCCCTTGGTTCCCCACCCAGCATTGTCCGTTTTTATCCAAGAAGAAGCCCGTCTGGCCCAGATAGTCGGGCTCCCAGATCCCGGACCCGGCCGCAGGCCGCGCCGTCGCCCACCCGCACGGCCGGGACGGCGTCGAAGACGAGCGCGGTGAG
>NZ_JBSFPS010000466.1:0-3737 GCF_053588315.1 Streptosporangium sp. NPDC003464
CGGACAGCAGGCCCCGGTATCCGGCCTTCTTCAACGCGGCGTACAGGCCGGTGTTGAACTTGGTGCCGGCGATGATCGACACCACCAGGTCCGGCGGCCCGCCGCCGGCCGAAGTCATGATCTTGTTGACGTAGGGCAGCCAGTCCGGCGGCGGGGCGGCGGCGGGCAGGCCGGAGTTGAGGCCGGCCAGCGTGAAGCCCGCAGCCTGGAAGGACTGGGCGATGGTCCGGCCGCCGTATTTGCTGCCGCTCGAGTCGGTCGTCTGGATGTAGACGGTCTTGCCCGCGGACCCGCCGATCAGCTCGGCCATCTGGCTGCCCCACCAGGTCTGCGAGCCCGCGCCCTGCTTGGGGGCGAGGCAGCCGTTGTAGCCGAAGCCGGTCCGCGTGCCGCACCACTGCGGCCCCGTCGCCCAGCCGAACCACGGCACGCCCTGCTGCTCCAGGAAGGTCGCGCCGCCGAAGTTGGGCGCGTGGACCGGCACCAGCGCGAAGACCTTGTCCCGCTGGACCAGTTTCTTGGCCGCCGCGTCTCCCTTGGCGGCGTCCTGGCCGTCGTCCTCGGCCCCGACGAACTCGATCCTGCGGCCGTGCACGCCGCCGGCCTCGTTCGCCCGCTGGAACCGGGCCCTGGCCCCGATCTCGGCGTCCTTGGTGGAGTAGCCGCTCGCGCTGGTCTTGGTGAGCACGCCGCCCACCGTGATCGTCGTGTCGGTCACCCCGGCCGCCCCCGCCGCGCCGGAGGCGCCGCCGGGGGTCCGCTGCCCGGCCGCGCAGCCGGCGGCGGTGAGCGCCGCCGCGGTCACCAGGCCGATGAGTCGCACTGCCTGCCGTCTCATGGAACACCCCCTGCCGTGCCACGCGGCCGCAGACCCAATTTGGCCTAGCGCTCGCTTGGTTTCGTCAGCGTAGATTTGGCGCTTCCGGGGTGTCAATGGAGCGGCGCCCGGCAGTTGCGACGCCAATTTGAGCCAAGCAAATGTTTGCTTATGAACCTGGTCCGGGCTAGCGTGCGGAGCGCACAGGTCTTCGGCGACGGGAGCGGACTGATGTTGATGCGCGCGGCCGTGCTCACCGAGTTCGGGGCGGCGCTGGAGGTCCGCGAGGTCGAGATCGCCGATCCCGGGCCGGGCGAGGTCCGCGTCAGGATCAGGGCGTCCGGGGTGTGCGGGTCGGACATCAAGGCACTGGACGGCAAGAGCCCGGTGGTGCGGCGGCTCCCGTTCGTCCTCGGCCACGAGAGCGCGGGGACCGTGGAGAGCGTCGGCGCCGGCGTGACCGGCGTCAGACCGGGCGATCATGTGATCATCGCGATGAACGGGGCCTGCGGGCGCTGCCGCAACTGCGGCGCGGGCCACTTCCACCTGTGCGGCGGGCCGGCCCGGACGGCCGCCATCATGGGCACGATGCGCGACGGCACCACCCGGATCAGCGTGGACGGCCACGACGCCCGGACGATGATCGGCATCGGCTCGTTCGCCGAGTACGCCGTGGTCAACGAGCCGATGTGCGTGAAGATCGCCGAGAGCGCACCGTCCGACACCATGTGCCTGCTGGCCTGCGGGGTGATCACCGGCGTCGGCGCGGTGCTCAACGTGGCCAGGGTACGGCCGGGCTCCAGCGTGCTGGTGGTCGGCTGCGGCGGCGTCGGGCTGAACGTGGTCCAGGGCGCCGCGCTGGCCGGGGCCACGACCATCATCGCCGCCGACGTGGCCGAGTCCAAGCTGAAGCTGGCCGAGGAGTTCGGCGCCACCCACGCGATCCTCTCCACCGACCTGCCCCGGCAGGTGGGTGAGATCGTCAAGGGTGGCGTGGACTACGCCTTCGACGTCACCGGCGTGCCCGAGGTGCTCGGCAGCGCCTTCGCCGCCACCCAGCCCGGCGGCACGACCGTGATGGTCGGCAGCCCGCCCCAGGGCCGGCCGCTCACCATCGAGCCCGGCCTGCTGTTCGCCTCCCGGCGGCTGATGGGCACCCAGGGCGGCGACGCGGCCCCGCTCCGCGACCTGCCCATGCTCGCCGAGCAGTACATGCGCGGCCGTCTCGACCTCGACCGCCTGGTCAGCGAACGCGTGCCGCTGGAGGAGGTCAACGAGGCGATCCGCCACGTCCGCGAGGGGACGGTGGCCCGCAGCGTCATCGTCTTCGACTGACGCTCAGCCGTGGCCGGCGCCGACGAGCTCCTTGCGCGGGCCGTCGGCGGGCTCCTCCTCCTCGTGCCCCTCGACGGAGAGGTTGGGCAGGATCCGGTCCAGCCACCCGGGGCACCACCAGTTGAACCTGCCGAGCAGAACCATGGTGGCGGGGACCAGGAAGCCGCGGATGATGGTGGCGTCCACCGCGACCGCCACCGCCAGGCCGACACCGAAGATCTTGACCATCGGGTCGGGATAGGCGATGAAGGCGACGAAGACGGCGACCATGATCAGGGCGGCGGAGGTGATGACCCGGCCGGTGGTGCCCAGGCCCTCGGCCACCGCCCTGCGGTTGTCGCCGTGCCTCAGATACGCCTGCCGTACCGCGGTGAGCAGGAAGACCTCGTAGTCCATCGACAGGCCGAACAGCACCGCGAACAGCATCAGGGGGATGTAGCTGTCGATCGGCACCGAGAAGAACAGCGTGGCCAGGTAGGAGTCGTCCACGCCGACCGGTGGGTCCATGCCGACCAGGCCGCTGCCCAGGCCGAGGGAGAAGACCAGCGAGAGCGCGCCGAACGCGGCGCCGAGCGAGACCAGGTTCATCAGCGCGGCCTTGATCGCGACCACCGGCGACCGGAACGCCAGGAGCAGCAGCAGCGCGCTGAGCAGCACCACGACGCCGACGACCAGAGGGGTGCGGTCGGCGATCCTGGTGCTCGCGTCGGACATGGCGGCCACCTCCCCGCCCACGTGCACCCGCGCCCCCTCGACCCGGATCGCGCGCACGTCCTCGACCACCCGCAGCGCCTGCGGATCGCTGGGCGCGTACTCGGTGACGGCCTGCACCAGGGCGGTGGTGCCGTCGTCGTTCAGCACGGGCTCGCCGACGTGGGCCACCCCCTCGACCGCGCCGACCTCCTCCTTCAGGATCTGGAGTACGGCGGGCGCGGGGTCGCGGTCGACGGCCCTCTCCTCAAGGGAGGCGACCACGATCAGCGGACCGTTTATCCCCGGCCCGAATCCGGCCTGCATGAGCTCGTAGGAGCGGCGGGCGGCGGTGTCCTTGTCGCCGTAGCCGTCGTCGAGCGGGCCGAGCTTGAGCGCGAGGGCGGGCGCGGTCAGGGCGGCGAGGACGGCGACGCTCAGCGCGAGGACGCTCCAGGGCCGTCTGGCCACCCAGGCGCCCAGGGCGCTCCAGCCGGAGGCGTCGTCCGCCCTCCTGCGGCGGCCCACGAAGGGCAGCCGCAGCGCGTTGACCCGGTGCCCGAGCAGGCCGAGCAGGGCGGGGACCAGGGTGATCGAGGTGAGCACGGCGCAGACGACCGAGATACCGGTGATCCAGCCGAGCGTCTGCAGCATGGGGAAGCCGCCGAGCAGCAGCGCGCTGAGCGCGATGATCACTGTGCCGCCGGCGAACACCACCGCGCCGCCGGAACCGGCGGCCGTCCGGCGTACGGCCTCGCGCACCGGCACGCCGTCGGCCAGCAGCTTGCGGTGCCGGCTGAGCAGGAAGAGGGCGTAGTCGATACCGACGCCCAGGCCGATCATCGTCGCCATGATGGACGCCTGCTTGGGGACGTCCACGATGTGGCCGAGCAGG
>NZ_JBSFPS010000467.1:0-3716 GCF_053588315.1 Streptosporangium sp. NPDC003464
TTCGCCACTTTGGCGCTTGAGCGTGGCGCATCCCCCCGTGAGATCCAAGAGGCTCTTGGTCACGAATCTATAGAGACGACCGAGATTTACCTTCATGCGCCTAAGCGGCTGGAGAGTGACCCTTCGGTGCTGGTTGCGAAAGTCCTCTGGTGAACGTACGCATAACTCGGATTATCCGTACGTCCAAGTGATCATCACGTCACCCCCGTACCCTGACCCCAAGACCACGAGGAGGACCTGTGAGCGACCCGCGCGTCCGTGCTCGCCTACTCCGCATTCAAGGGCGCGCCCGCAAGAGGGATCATCGGCGTGTCCGGTCATGCGTGGTCCCGCACCGCCGTAAGCGGGCGATGGACCCCCGACGGTGGGAGCGTCGATGGGTGAGGCGCGGCAGCGGGTCCCGCTCGGCAACAGGCCGCTTTTCGGCACCCGGGACCTCGACGAGGCCCGGGAGCAGGTGGCGCGGGTGTTCTGCCCGCACCGGCTGGAGCTGACCGGTGAGGTGTCGCGGCTGGCCGCGCGGTTCAACTCCGCCCAGCTCGGCGCCGTTCGGGTGAACTACCTGGACTACGGGACCGACGTCCGCATCGAGCCGGGGGAGCTGGAGTCCTTCTTCCTGGTGCAGATCCCGCTGGCCGGGCGCAGCCTGATCCGGTGCGGCCGGCAGGAGATCGTCTCGACCCCCGGGCTGGCCTCCCTGCCCTCGCCGTCGGAGCACCTCGACATGCGCTGGGAGGCCGGCTGCCCCCAGCTGATCGTCAAGTTCGACCGGCCGGCCGTCGAGGACGCGCTGGAGCGGATGCTGGGGGAGCGGCTCGACCGGCCGATCGTCTTCGACCTGGGCATGGACATGACCACCGGCTGGGCGCGGGCCTGGAGGGCGATGGCCGACCTGATCGTCGGGGAGGCCGAGCACGACGACGGGCTCGCCGTGCAGCCGCTGGCGATCGCCCATCTGGAGAACGCGATGCTCACCTCCCTGCTCACCATGCAGCCGTCCAACTACCACGAGCGGCTGAACGCCCCCCGTGCCCCCGCCGTGCCCAAGGTGGTGCGCCGGGCGATGGAGTTCATCGACGGCCATGCCCACCAGCCGCTGACGACCGACGACGTCGCCCGCGCCGTGGCCGTCAGCGGACGCTCGCTGCAGGAGGGCTTCCGCCGTCATCTCGGCCTGACCCCGATGACCTATCTCAGGGACGTGCGCCTGGGCCGGGTCCACGAGGAGCTGGTGGTCGGCGACCCCGCCCGGTGCACCGTGACGGGCGTGGCGGCGCGGTGGGGTTTCCTGCACCAGGGGCGGTTCGCCGCGGCCTACCGCACGCGGTACGGACAGGCGCCGTCGCAGACGCTGCGCGGCCACTGACCGTCCGGCGTCGGCTGTCCGGCGCTGACCATCCGGCATTCACCGTCCGGCGTCGGCTGTCCGACACTGATCGCTCGGCATTCACCGTCCGGCGTCGGCCGTCCGACATTCACCGTCTGGCGTCGGCTGTCCGACATTCACCGTCTGGCGTCGGCTGTCCAGCACTGATCGCTCGGCATTCACCGTCTGGCGTCGGCCGTCCGGCATTCACCGTCTGGCGTCGGCTGTCCAGCACTGATCGCTCGGCATTCACCGTCCGGCGTCGGCCGTCCGGCATTCACCGTCCGGTATCAGCTGTCCGGCATTCACCGTTCGGCACTGGCTGTCCGGCGTTGACCGTCCGATATCGGCTGTCCGGCATTCACCGTCCGCCGTTCCCCGCCGGCCGTCCGCCGGTGGTCGAGGAGGCGCTCCGGAGGATTCCGCGCCAGATGGATGGGACCCGCGCTGAGCGGATGGCCCGGCCCGTACCGGCCGCCGTACCTTTTCATCAGGCGCCGCCAGACCCCCTCCCTCCCACCTGGAAAGGACAGATCGTCATGCGCAGAATCCTCATCGTCGGGGCCGGCCAGGCCGGTCTCCACCTCGCCGCCGGCCTGCTGCGCAACGGCTACGACGTCACCGTCGTCTCCAACCGCACGCCGGAGGACATCCGCGACGGCCGCGTCATGTCGGGCCAGGCCATGTTCGGCACGGCCCTCGGCCATGAGCGCGAGCTCGGCCTGGATCTGTGGGCCGACCGGTGCCCGCCGATCGACGGGATCCAGTTCACCGTCCCCGGTCCCGGCGGCGGCCGGGCGATCGACTGGGCGGCCCGGCTCGACACGCCCGCCCGCTCGATCGACCAGCGGCTGAAGATGCCCGTCTGGATGGGCGAGGTGGAACGGCTCGGCGGCAAGATCCTCATCCACGACGCGACGGTGGAGGACCTGGAGGCGTACGCCGCCCAGTACGACCTCGTCCTGGTCGCCGCCGGCAAGGGGCCGATCGCCTCGCTGTTCGAGCGGGACGGGTCGCGCTCGCCGTACGACGCCCCGCAGCGGGCCCTGGCCGTCACCTACGTCACCGGCCTCACGCCCCGGCCCGGACACTCTGCGGTGTGCTTCAACCTGATCCCGGGGGTCGGGGAGTACTTCGTCTTCCCCGCGCTCACCCTCAACGGCCCCTGCGAGATCATGGTGTTCGAGGGGGTCCCCGGCGGGCCGATGGACTGCTGGTCGGACGTGCGCACCCCCGCCGAGCACCTGGCCAGGAGCCGGTGGATCCTGGAGACCTTCCTGCCGTGGGAGGCCGAGCGCTGCGGCGGCATCGAGCTCACCGACGAGGGCGGCGTCCTGTCGGGCCGGTTCGCCCCGACCGTCCGCAGGCCCGTCGCGGCGCTGCCCTCCGGAGCCGCGGTCCTCGGGGTCGCCGACGTCGTCGTGCTCAACGACCCGATCACCGGTCAGGGTGCTAACAACGCCGCCAAGTGCGCCGTCTCCTACCTGTCGAGCATCCTGGAGCACGGCGAGCGGCCCTTCGACGCCGCCTGGATGGAGCGGACCTTCGAGCGCTACTGGGACGGCGCCCAGCACGTCACCGCCTGGACGAACGCGCTCCTGGCGCCCCCGCCGCCGCACGTGCTGGAGCTCCTCACCGCGGCCGGCCGGCTGCCCGAGGTGGCCTCCCGCTTCGTCAACGGCTTCGACGACCCGTCGGACTACGCCGGCTGGTTCATGGACCCCGCCGGAGCGGGCGAGTACCTGGCGCGGATCGGCGCCTGAGGAGACATCATGAGATCGCTGCGCGAGGCGCTCGGCCAGTTCGCGACCGGGGTGGCGGTGGTCACCACCGCGACCCCGGCCGGGGAGCGGGCCGGAGTGACCGTCAACTCCTTCACCTCCGTCTCCCTCGACCCGCCGTTGGTCCTGTGGTGCCTGTCCAGGCGGGCGCCGAGCGCGCCGGTCTTCCTCGGGGCCGGGCGGTTCACGGTCAACGTCCTGGCCGCGGGTCAGGACCACCTGTCGCGGCGGTTCGCCACCCCGCTGCCCGACAAGTTCGCCGGGGTGGAGACCCGTCCGTGTCCCGACGGCGTGCCGGTGCTCGCCGGGACGCTGGCCTACTTCGCCTGCCGTACGGTGACCACCTACGACGGCGGCGACCACCTGATCTTCATCGGGGAGGTCGAGCGCTTCCAGCGCTCGGCGGGTGAACCGCTGGTCTTCTACTCGGGCGGCTACCGCGAGTTCGCCGCGGCGGGCCGGGCGGTCGCGAGTGTCGCGTGACCGTCCGGCCCGCCGGCCCCCGGCGGCCTTAGTGGAGGGGGGGGGGTGGTGTTGATGACCCGGGTGTACTCCAATCACACCACAGG
>NZ_JBSFPS010000468.1:0-3711 GCF_053588315.1 Streptosporangium sp. NPDC003464
GGGTGATCGGTTTCGGCGTGGCCCACCTCGCCGACCCCACCGGCCCCGCCGGGGAGGAGGCGTCCCTCTACATCTCGCCGGAGCGGGCGCGGGGCTGCTGGCCCTGGCCACTGCCTTCCTCGACCTGCGCGGCGCGCTGCTGTTGCTGCTCGTCCCCGCGGCCCTCGGGTCGTGGTTCATCGCGACCATCCGCAAGACCCTCATGGGCGATCTCGACGCCCTCATCGACCACGCGATCGGAGAGACCACATGATCGACGCCTATCGCCGCGCCGAGGCGCTGCACGTCTCGCAGGAGGCGAAGCTGGTGCACCGCTCGGCCGTGACGCCCGTCTGGGAGGAGGACTCCTTCTGGTATCTGGTCGGCACGTCCGAAGGCCCGCGCCAGGTCCGGATCTTCCCGGAGCGGAAGGAGCGGGTGGAGGGCCCGGCGACCCCTCCGGCGGCCGAGCCGGCCCTCCCGCCCGAGCTCACCGGCGCCCAGACCTCGCCCGACGGCCGCTTCACGGTCACCGGCGAGGCCGGCGACCTCCTGGTGAACGGCGCCCCCCTCACCCACGACGGCGAACCGGGACACGCCTACGGCCTGCCGAGCGACCAGAACCGGCTGCCGATCGTCGCCACCCAGCAGGGGATGACCACACCCCCGCTGCTGGCGTGGGCGCCCGACGGCCGCAGGTTCATCACCCACCGCGTCGACCAGCGGCACGTGCCCACGCTGACGATCACGCAGTCGTGCCCTCCCGGGGGCGGCCGGCCGCTGGCGCACACGATGCACTACGAGATGCCCGGCGACCCGCTGCCGACCTTCACGCACGCGATCTTCGACGCGGAGACGGGCGAGCGGGTCGACGTCGCCGTCGAGCCGCTGGCCTTCACCCACGACGCCCCGCTCAACCTGGGCCGGATCTGGTGGGAGGACGACGACACGCTGTGGATGCTGTACGGCACGCGCGGCCACCGGGGCGCCGTGCTCTACCGCGTCGACGCCAGGACGGGTCGGGCGGAGATCGTCCAGGAGGAGCACGCCGAGACGGTGATGTACACCGCCCCGACGATCGTCGAGCCGCCGCTCGTGCGCACCCGCGGCGACGAGGTGCTGTGGTACTCCGACCGCTCGGGCTGGGGCCACCTCTACCTGTACAGGGGCGGCGAGCTCGGCAACGCCGTCACCGCCGGCGAGTGGCTCGTCCGCGAGCTGCTCCAGGTCGACTGGACGGCCAGGCAGGTGCTGTTCCTGTCGGGCGGGCACGGCTCGAACCCCTACGACCGCCGTCTGTGCCGGGCCGACCTCGACGGCGGCGGGGTCACCGTGCTCACCCCCGAGGACGGCGACCACCACGTGCACGTCTCCTCCGACGGGCGTTGGCTGGTCGACACCTACGCCACGCCCGGCACGCCGAGCGTCACCGTGCTGCGCGACGCGACGGGAGCGGTCGTCATGGAGCTGGAGCGGGCCGACCTGACCCTGCTGGAGAAGGCCGGATGGCGGGCGCCCGAGCGCTTCACCGCCAAGGCCGCCGACGGCGTCACCGACGTCCACGGCCTGCTGTTCCTGCCCGGCGACTTCGACCCGGGCAGGCGGTACCCCATCCTCGACTCGATCTACAACGGGCCGCAGATCGCCCGGCAGCTCCGCACCACCCTGCGCGGGTACACGCTCGACCCCTGGCTGCTCGATCCCGCGGGCGGCGCACCCTCGCTGGCCGCGCTCGGCATGGCGGTCGTGGTGCTCGACGGGCGCGGCACGCCGTACCGGGGGAAAGCCTTCCAGGACGTCTCCTACGGCGACCCCGCGGTGTCGGCGGGGTTGGAGGACCACGTGGCGGCGATCACCCAGCTGGCCGCCGAGCGGCCCTACCTCGACCTGGAGCGGGTGGGGGTCATCGGGCACTCCGGCGGCGGCGCTGCGACGGCCAGGGCGATGCTGACCCATCCCGGCTTCTTCCGCGTGGGGGTGGCCTCGGCGGGCGACTACGAGCACGACGGCTACTACGCGATCTGGGGCGAGACCTACCAGGGGCCGCCGCCGCAGGACTACGCCGCCGGCTCGATGCTGCCGCACGCCGGCAGGCTCGCCGGCAAGCTGCTGATCATCTTCGGCGAGATGGACGACAACTGCCATCCCGGCCTGTCGCTGCGCCTGGTCAACGCGCTGGTCGAGGCCGACGCCGACTTCGAGATGCTCATGGTCCCCAACGCCGCCCACAGCTACCTGCACGCCGAAGCACACGTGCTGCGCCGCCAGTGGGACTTCCTCACCCGCCATCTGATCGGCGCGGAGCCGCCGGCCGGATACCGCATCGACCCTACGTTCGGAGCCGCCGCATGAGCCTCGACCTCCCTGACCTGCAGAACGATCTCGACGCGCTGGCCGGCGCGCACGGCATAACCGGTGCGGTCCTCGCGTTCGCCGCCGGCGACGAGGTGGCCATGGCCGCGACCGGGGTGCTCAACACCCGCACCGGCCAGCCCGTCACGACCGGCTCGCTGTTCCAGATCGGCTCGGTCGCCAAGGCCTGGACGGCGACGCTGGTGCTCCAGCTCGTCGGCGAGGGGCGGCTCGACCTCGACCAGAGCGCGCAGTCGGTGCTGCCCGAGCTCACGCTGCCCGAGCCGGTGACGATCCGGCAGTTGCTCGCGCACACCGGCGGGTTCGAGGGCGACGTCTTCGTCGACACCGGAAGGGGTGACGACGCGATCCAGAAGCTGGTCGCGCTGCTCGGCAAGGTGCCGCAGCTGTCGCCGCCCGGCGCGATCTGGTCCTACAACAACGCCGGATACGTCATCCTCGGGCGCGTCGTCGAGGTCATGTGCGGCCTGCCGTACAACCAGGCGCTGCGCGCGCACCTGATCGGCCCGCTGGGTCTGACGCACACCGCCACCAGTGCCGACGAGGCCATCCTGTACGGCACGGCCGTCGGGCACGCCCACGGCGAGCCGGTCTCGACCTGGTCGTTGATGCGCTCGAACGACCCGGCGGGGGCCAGCCTGGCGATGAGCGCCGGCGACCTGCTGGCCTTCGCCCGCGCGCACCTGGCCGACGGCGCGGGGATGCTGCCCGCGCCGCTGGCCAGGATGATGCGGGAGCCGCAGGTCGCCCTTCCCGACCTCGGCAGGCCCGCAAGCTGGGGGCTCGGCTGGGAGCTGCAGGAGTGGGCGGGCGGCACGGTCGTCGGGCACGACGGCTCCACGCCGGGTCAGGCCGCGACGCTGAAGCTCGTGCCGGAGGCGGGGGTGGCCGCGGTGCTGCTGACCAACGGCGGCGACCCCGACCCGCTGGTGGCCGAGCTGCTCACGCCCGTGCTCGGCCGCCTGGCCGGGGTCAGCGCGCCCCCTCCCGTGTCGCCGCCCACCCCACCGCTCCCGTTCGACGTCGATCGCTATGCCGGGCGCTACGTCTCGGACGTGACGGCGTGGGAGGTGACGGGCGACCCCGAGGGCCGGCTGTGGGTGACCGTCACGCCGCTCGGCGCGATGGCGGAGCTCGGCGAGCCGCAGACCTTCGAGCTGGCCAGGCTGCGCGCGGACACGTTCGTGTTCGCGCAGGCCAGGGGCGGAGTGCATGCGGCGGTCGCGTTCATCGGCGAGGGCGAGCGAGCCGGCTACCTGCACACGGGGCGGCTGAACGTCCGCGATTCCCTGTAAGGAATTGTCGGCCGAGCTGTTCGCCGTCATCGCCGCCATCGTCCGCAGACACACCGACGGCGGC
>NZ_JBSFPS010000469.1:0-3669 GCF_053588315.1 Streptosporangium sp. NPDC003464
TCTCGTCCGCCGTGGGGTGTTCGACGTAGTGCGCCACGGCGGGCGTGAACGACCATAAGACGGACACCACCGCGAATAAGGAATCGGACTGAGCCTCCCGAGAAGGAACCCCCCATGTCCTTGAGGAACACCACCGGACTCGCCGCGCTCATCGCCGCCGGCGCCCTGGCGTTCGCCGTACCGGTCCCCGCCGCCGCGCAGAGCGCGCCGACGCTGGAGGATCACCCGTGCCCCGTGACGGTTCCGGAGGGGACCCGGTGTGGGTATCTGGTGGTCCCCGAGCGGCGTGACCTGCCGGACGGGCCGAAGACCAAAGTGGGCTTCGCCGTGCACCGCTCAACCGCCGGGGACCGCAAGCCGGATCCCGTCGTCTACACCAGTGGAGGCCCCGCCTCGGCGTCGATCCAGCTCACCGGCTACCTCGCCGAGATGTTCCCGGACCGCGACGTGATCGCGCTGGAACAGCGTGGCAGCAGGTGGTCCGAACCGCGCCTCGACTGCCCGGAGACGGTCCGCGCGATGCTGGACACGCTCAGGAGCACCGGCCAGGCCGCGGAGGAGACGGACGTGATCGCCGCCGGTGCGGCGGCGTGCCGGGAGCGGCTCGGCGTGGACCTACGGGGTTACCGGACCGGGGAGATCGCCGCCGATGTGGTGGACCTGCGGCGGGCGCTGGGATACGCGCGATGGAACCTGTTCGGGGTGAGCTACTCGACCCGGCCGATGCTGGCGGCAGCCGCCGCCGACCCCGAGGGCACCCGCTCAGTGGTGCTGGACTCCTTCCTCCCCGCCGAGGTGAACTGGTACGACGACGCCACCCGCGATCTGACCGAGGCGGTCGCGGAGCTGTCCGGCCAGGGCTGGCCGGACCTGAGCGGACGGTTCACGGCGATGGTCGCCGACCTGAACAGGAGCCCGGCGGTCATCACCACCCGTGACCCGCTGACGGACAGGCCGATCACCGTCCGGCTCACCGGTGACGACACGGCGACGATTCTCGGTGAGGCCATGCACTCGGTCGAGGTGCTCCCGATCGTGCCCGCCCTGATCGACGGACTGGCGGCGGGCCACCACGACCTGCTGCAGCCCCTGGCCGACGCGGCCGGGCCGGGGCTCGCCAGCCACGAGTTCGGCCTCTATCACGCGGTCCAGTGCCAGGACGAGACGCCCTACAACGCCTTCCCCCAGACGCGGCCCCGGCTGTTCACCGGGGTCCACGACCGGACGGTGTGCGACACCTGGAAGCTGCCCCGCGCGCCCGTCACGGCGGCCACCACCAAGGCGTCCGTCCTGGTGCTCGGTGGCCAGTACGACCCGACCACGCCGAGCCGTACGGCCAGACCCGCCGCCGAGGCGCTGCCCGACGCCCGGTTCGTCGAGTTCGCCGGGGTCGGGCACGCGGTGTTCCTGTCGAGCCGGTGCGGCCGGCAGACCATCGCCGCCTTCCTCTCCGACCCGGCTGCCGCACCGCCCTGCGACCCCGGGCAGGCCGCCTACCGGGTCGTCCGGCCGGGGGAGATCCACCTCACCTCCGCCCCCTACCGGGCGCAGCAGGCGCCGTGGACGCTGCTGCCGTTCGGACTGCTGGGGGTCACGGTGCTGGTCCAGCTCGTCGCGGGCGCCCTGCGACCGCGCCGCCGCCTGCCCACGCTGGTCGCGGGACTGGCCGGACTGGCCTTCGTGGGGCTGACGGTCGACGCGGTGTACGGGGTGATCGCGGAGAACGAGACCGTGCTGGCGCTGGGAGTCCCCTCGGTCCTGCGGTGGTACGGCCTCCTCGCCTGGCTCAGCCTCGCCGCCACCGTCGTGGCGGTGTTCCGGCCGCCGCACGCGGACGGGCCCGTCGTGAAGAGACCGCTGGGAGGGCGGGGCGCCCACCTTCTGGCAGCGCTCGTGTGCGCGGGATTCCTCGCATGGTGGCACGTCTACTTCCTGTGACGGAGAGGACCCCGGCGGGGCGCCGCGACGGGGGCGGGGAGCGGGCACGCATCAGGGCCGTAGGGAAGGCCGGCCACGTTCTCCGCCGGGTCCACGCCGCACCTTGTGGAGCGCTATCCAAAATCGAGAGCAGTGCTCTTTACATCAGTGCTCAAAAAGGAGATCATTGCTCTCGAAGCCAAGGAGTGATCATGAGCAAGCTGTTCTACCGCGGCCCTTCCCTCGCGGTCCTGCACACCGACTACGCCACCCGGCACCGGATCGACGCCGAGGCCCCGGTGACCTCCGAGTCCAGCGTCGTCATCGACGCCACCCCCGCCCAGGTCTGGGAGGTGCTGACCGACCTCCGCAACTGGCCCGCCTGGGCACCGGACTACGAGGTCCTGGAGCTCGGCGAGATGGCCCCCGGCGCCGACTTCCACTGGCGGCTCGGCAAGGTCAGGATCAGGTCAAGGTTCGCGGTCGTCGCCCCCGGGCGCGAACTCACCTGGAGCGGCGTGGTCTTCGGCTACAAGGCCGTCGACCAGCAGGTGCTGGAAGCGCTCCCCGACGGCCGCACCCGGGTGACCATGCGGGAATCGCTCGCGGGCCCGCTCGTCTCCCTCTTCTTCGGCGCCGACAAGCTCCGCGCCGGCCACGACCGCTACCTGGCCGCCCTCAAGGCCGAGGTGACCACGCGGTCCGCGGCACTGCGCTGACCCGCCGAGGCTGTCCATCCGCGATCCGGACATGACTCATGCAGTGCCGTCCGAGGTCGTTCCGGGTTTCGTGTGGAGGACCTCGCGGGCCTGCTCCGCGGCGCGGGCGATGCTCTCGGAGATGAAGTCGACGAAGCGGGCGATGTTCTCCAGGCGGGCGGCGGCCGGGGTGTCGGGGCCGAGGATGCCGACGCCCTGCCGTGCGGTCTCGCCGAGGTGGGCGGTGGCGCGGGCACTGGCCATCGTTGATTGGTACATGACGTCGTCGTCGACGACGTAGCGCTCGCGGCGGCGTTCGTCGCGTTCGCGGCGGATGAGGCCCTGGCTCTCCAGGAACGTGACCGCTTTGGAGATGGACGCCGGGCTGACCTGGAGGCGCTGGACGAGCTCGGACGTGGTGAGGCTGCCGGTGTCGGTGGTGTAGAGGCAGGCCAGAGCCCGGGCCGTCATCTTGGGCAGGCCCGAGGCCATGAAGACGGTGGCGAACACCTCCTCGTACTCACGCACCGCCTCGGCGTCGCGCCCATGGGCCTGCGGGGGCGCCTCCACCCCCCGGGGCGCGGCCCGCCTGCGCCGACGGGCGCGGTGTTCGGTGGCACGGTGGGCCAGGTCGGCGCGGTAGGAGGTGGGGCCGCCGTTGCGCATCACCTCGCGGGTGATGGTGGAGGTGGGGCGGTCGAGGCGTCGGGCGATCTCGGCGTAGGCGAGACCGTCGGCCAGCCCCAGGGCGATCTGCTGGCGGTCCTGCTGGGTGAGTCTGCCTGCCGGCATCGTGATCTCCTCCGTGTTCCTCGGGTGCCCCCACAATAGCGTTCACTCTCAATTCAGTGCAACACTCAGAGAGATCTTGTTGCGTTAAATTTCCAAACCATCGCAACGATTCTGCGGCCTCTACCTGTATTGATGCCGATTATCCGCAACGCTGTCGTTGCAGGATTCGTGAAGGCAACGTAGCGTTTCCGACATCAGAAACACCGAGTGCACGGAGCCCACCATGCAGAAGTTCGACACCCCCACCCCCATCTCCGCCATC
>NZ_JBSFPS010000470.1:0-3649 GCF_053588315.1 Streptosporangium sp. NPDC003464
CGTTCAACAATTCACCGGTGGACGGGATCCGGATCCTGGCGCTGCTGCCGGAGAAATGGCGTAAAGACCTCAGGCAGGCCACCGGGGACGTCGTCATCCGGGTCCACACCGACGAGAGGGTGACCAGCGCGCAGATCCGCGCCGAGGTGATCGAGGCTCTCACCGATCCGGCGATCAGCCACTGGGAGCTCGCGGCCTGCCAGACCCTGGCCACCGGCCGTCCCGGGCCCGGGGAGGCCGCCCCCTGATCTCTCCCCCTCCCGGAACGGGACCGTCAGATCCAATTCTCCTCCTTGGCGCGCAGGGCGGCCTGGAAACGGTTGACCGCGCCGAGCCGGGCCATGAGGTCCGCGACATAACGGCGATAGGTCCGGACGGACACGTCGATCTCGCGTGCCGCGATCTCGTCCTTGTCGGCGGTGGCCATCACCGCGAGCACCCGCTTCTCCAGCTCGGACAGGAGCGGCGCGCCCGTGGAGGGCTCGGTGAAGTCGCGGAAGTCGGTGGCGGCCTGCCACACGCCGTCGAAGTAGGTGACCAGCTGGGAGACCAGGCCTGGCTCCCTCACGAGCAGCGCGCCGCGCGAGCTCTCCTTCGGGTTTATCGGCACGACCGCCACGCTGCGGTCGAAGATGAGCATGCGGTCCATGGGGTCCTCGGTGATGTGGATCTGACCGCCCAGGCTGACGACATCGCGCAGATACGACGCCATCATCGGGTCGTCGAGCGCCTTGGGGTGGTAGACCGCTTTCACCGCCAGTCCGCGGCGCAGGGAGCGGGTGTCCAGCGGCAGCGCCGTCTCGATGGCGCCCTGGGAGAGCGGGCCGCCGGGATGCAGGCACAGCGTCTCCTTGTAGGAGAAGAACCCGAGGTCGTCGAGCCGCTGACGGACCCGGTCGAGGCCCTCCACCCGCTCGATGTCGAGCACCGGCGTCGCGTTCTCCCCGTGCCGCTGGTCCTCCACGAACGACGCGATGGCGTCACGCGCCGCCAGGACGCGGCGGATCTCCATGTTGAGCTGGTCGAGCCGCTGCTCCACGAGGCGCTCGATGCCGATCCTCGGCTCGGTGGCCACCACCCGGTGGCGGTCGGTGAGGTCGAGCAGGGAGAGCCTGCCGAGCACCTCGGCCGCGGCCTCGACCGTGTCGGGGTCCATGTTGAGCGCCTGCCGTACCGAGCCGATCCCCTCGCCGCGGTGCCGCAGGAAGTATCGATAGAGCTCCTCGGCCTCGGCCGAAATACCGATGATGGAAATGTCCATGGCTCACCTCCTGGCCATGTACCTCACCCAGGGGGGTGACCGCAGGCTGGTCCACCTTGGCCCGGCACGCAGATATGTATATTTTCAAACTATCAGACCATAGATCGTTTGTAAACCCTCATATAGTGCCGGTCCGGCTCCCGCCGGTCAGCTGCGCGAGGATCCGGTCGAGATGGGCCCGGTCCTCATCCGTCAACCTGCCGATCACGCGGTCGTGGACCTCGGCGGTCACCGGATGGAGCACCTCCACCAGGAGCGCACGCCCGGCGTCGGTCAGCTCGATCGAATAGGCCCGGCGGTCGGTCAGGTCGCGGCTGCGCACGACCAGCCCGCGCTGCTCCAGGACGTCGATGATGTGCACCATCGTCGACCTGTCGACGGCGAGCCGCCGCCCGATCTCCTGCTGCGACAGCGGCCCGGCCGCCTCCAGCACGCTGAGCACCCCGTAGTCGCGCCAGCGGAGGTCGGCCCCCTTCAGCGCCTCCTCCAGCTCCAGCGTGACCTCGCGCGCCGCGCCGTTGAGCAGCCAGCCGGTGGACTCGGCCAGCAGCCGCGCGGCCGGCACGGGCGCACCCCGGTCTCCACCCATAGCTCCACCCCTTTCCAGCGGATCGACCGTCAGCCTTCCTGCCCGTCGGCCTCCTCTGACGGATCCACTCCGAGCACGATCTCACGGACCTCATCCCATGTGGTGCCGGCGTCAGGGCCGACCTGGCCTGCGGACATGGAGTCTCCTCACCCGGGATGGCCGCGGGTCCCCAGGCGGACCCTCCACCACCCTTCACGCATTAATCAGCTTCACAGATCCTCAGCAATCCTGTCAATCAGTAGTGCTGATGATTTGAATCCAGCTGTTGCGCTGCACATGTCGGCGTGTGACACTCTTGCCCTATAGCGTGTGACAGTCTTGCCATATATGAGCGTGCTTGATATGGGCACTTTTGCGCATTATGGAACGTGTGGCCGCTGAAGGGACGTATGTGAGCACTGATTCTCCGAATACGGATCTTCCCCTGCCGGATCTCATGTCCAGCTCCACCAGCCTGCTCGTGAGCAAGGCCAATGATCTTTTCGTCGAGATCTTCGAGTCGGCGGTGGAACCCTTCGGACTGCGGTCGAAGGACTTCATCGTGCTCACGGCCATCGACTCCATGGGGCCCCAGTCCCAGCAGCAGCTCGCCCGCACCCACGGCATCGACCGGACCACCATGGTCAGCGTCGTCGACGGCCTGGAGCGGCTCGGCCTCGTCCAGCGGGCGCGCAACCCGGACGACCGGCGCAAATACGCGATCGCCCTGACCAGCGAGGGGCAGGCGCTCCTGCGCCAGGATCTCGCCCCCACCATGACGAACGCCCTCGACACCTTCCTGGCGCCGCTCACCCCCGACGAGCGCGAGCTGTTCAACAAGCTCCTGTGGCGCCTGGTGCACGAACGCGGCCCGGTGGGATCCAGCGGAGCCGCCGCCTCCTAGGGAGCCGGAGCGGACGGCCCGCCGCGGGCGCCGAGTCCATCCAGGATCACCCGGTACGGCCGGCCCGCCCCGCACCGCGCTCCACCCGGCGGAGCGCCGGCCGCCCCACGGAGGCTTCCACCGCCGTTTCAACGAGTGATCACGGAATGGGCCACGCCCTGGGCGCGGAGCCGGAATTCCAGCACAGAACTGTCTGACTGCATCGATTTGCCGCTTCTGAAGGCCCTGTCAAGACATTGATTACGCCGTAAACACATGGAATACCGGATGCATCCCCGTAATTAAGGCACGGAGGAGCATCCGGTGAAAATCCCCCCGATCACCTCAAAAGCCCCACGATCCACCGGCCGTCTGGCGGTGGCGCTGGGAGTCGCCCTCGCCATGGTCGCGATGGGCGCCGCCCAGGCCACGGCGGCCCCTGTTCCCGTCCCCGCTCCCGCTCCCGTCAGAGACGCCGGCACCCGGGCCGTCGAGCCGGCCGGCAGGGTCCCGGGCGGTTTCGCCTCCTGGAAGGACCTGCTGGCCACCCAGGAGAAGCTGGTCAAGGCCGCCGACCGCGTCACCGCCGCCGTCAGGACACAGGACGGCACCGGGTTCGCCGGCATCATCGCGGCGCCGGAGAACCGCGAACTGCGCGTCTACTGGAAGGGAGACATCCCCGAGCGTGTCAGCGCCCTGGTCGGCCGGCTGCGCCGGGACGTCCCGGTCAGCGTCCTGCCCGCGGCCCACTCGGCCCGCGAGCTGGAGAGCGAGACGGACCGCCTCGTCCGCGCCTCCGGCGGCGCGATCACCTCGATCGCGCCGAACGCCGACGGCTCGGGCCTGACGGTCTCGGGCGCCGACTACGGCCTGACCCGCTCGAAGGTCGCCGACTCGGCGGTGCCGGTCACCGTGGAGGCCGGCGTCACGCCGGCCC
>NZ_JBSFPS010000471.1:0-3605 GCF_053588315.1 Streptosporangium sp. NPDC003464
CTCGTGATGCCGCAGCTGATGAATCCGGCCAGGCCGAGCACCAAGCTGGCGACGGCGAGGCCGTTGGTCTTCACCGGGGCTGGCGGCTGGGACGCACCCGCTTCGGCAACCCGGCCAGCCAGCTCAGGGCGTTCATCGACACCACCGGCCCGCTGTGGTTCCACGGCAAGCTCGCGGACAAGGTGTACTCGGCTTTCACCGCCTCCAACACCGCCCACGGCGGACAGGAATCCACCCTCCTGGCGCTGGGGAACACCTTCTACCACTGGGGCGGCGTCATCGTGCCCCCTGGCTACACCGACCCTATCCAGTTCCGGTCGGGCAATCCCTACGGCACCTCCCACGTGGCCGGCGACGGCCCGCCCAACGACGTGTCCCTGGAAGCGGCCCGCCACCAGGCCCGCCGCGTCGTCGCCACCGCGGCCTCGCTCAAGGCCGGCCGCGCCGCCTGATCCAGCCCGTCTCCTTGAGGGACGGGCCGCCCTGGGCCTGGCCCGGAAGCGGCGGCGGGCCGGCCGCGCCCGATCAGCTCGCGACACGTCTGGTCGCCGTCATGTAGGAGCGGACCATCTCCACCGACAGCCAGATCACGACCGCCCCCAGGATCCCGTGGTACCACCGCCAGCCCACGCCGATGCCGATGATCCCGTCCAGGATCATGATCCCCGCGCCGCCGCCGACGGCCAGCAGCATCCCCGCCAGTATCAGCAGCATCAGCGCTCTCGGCACCCTGCGGCCCAGCTCTGTGACCGTGGCGACGGCAACGCACGCGCCCAGCACGCCGGACGCGGTCGCGAGCCACTGTGCCGAGGCCGCGTCCATGAAGTAGCTTCCGGCCTCGGCGGCCGACACGGGCGGGCCGCCCGGGAAGCCGAGCCGGGCCTGCAGGGCGAAGGCGGCCTTCCCCCCGGCGTAACCGAGGAACAGCAGCGCCAGCGCGTACGCCGGCCAGCGGCGTGGAGAAGCGGAATCAACCATGGCTGCAACCGTAGAGACCGCGCACCCGGCCTCCCTCCCCACAGCGAGGGAGGTGCCTCCCCTCCGAGAGGGAGCACCGGGCGACTCCCCCTGAACCGGCGCCGGCCGTCGCCGGACGGGAAGACGCGCTGCCGGCCTACCGGAGGGCGCTGGACCAGGCCTGTTGGACAGTCCTGTAGTCGATCACAACGATGCCCTCCTGCTGGAGGAGCTCGCGGGCCTCCGGCGAGGTCAGGAACTCGTAGTCGGTCCGGCGCACGCGCCGGCCGCTGTCGATCGCCCGCGACTCCTCGCCGCCGGTACTGGGGTGCACCGCCCATTCGCTGAGCCCGGCCGGCAGGTCGCGTAGCAGTTGGGCGTATCGGGCCGGCTTACCCTCGACGCTGAGGGAGAAGCTGTCCAGGAATCCGTTGTCGACGACCGGCAAGCCCTGCCGCCGCATCCTCTGACGCCCGGGTCCGAGCCAGACCCGCACGGCCAGGCCGTACTCCGCGGCCAGCGCCACGGTCAGATCGAGAATGTCGTCGCGTCCGCCGTCGGCCAGGCAGTGGAAGTCCAGGTGCGTCGGCGTGAGGCCGGCGTCGGCCACGGCGTTGATCTGCGCGCGGAACTCGAGCTCTATCTCGTCGAGCCTGGCCTGGGCGAGGAACTCGGAGCGCCCGGCGGGCGTGGCCATGAACAGCTCGCCCGCGTCGTCGAGCAGCGAGGGCACGTTGTCCTCCGCGGCCAGCGGTCCCCACCGGTAGCCGGGCAGGTCGCAGACCAGCGTGAGGTGGATCCCGAACGGCATCTCCGGCCGTCGGCGTAGCAGGCGCATGGCCTGCGGCGCCGACGGACACGGCACCATCAGGCTGCACGAGCCGGCGATCCCCTGCTCGATCGAGTCGATCACCGCGGCGTTGATCGCGTCGTGCATCCCGAAGTCGTCGCAGTTGACGATGAGCACCCGGGCGCCGGGCGGGAAACCCAGCAGTTCGCTGGAGCGCACCGAGGGCGTGACGGGGTCGAAGGCGTGTCCATCCATGACCGAAGTGTGGGTTGCCGGCGAGCCCGCGATCCAGCCGATCATGAGGGTCAGGCGGGGGTGAATTGGAAATCTCGCCAGGACCGCGGGACCCCACCTCAGTTGGTCATGGTCATCAGACAGATCGTACGCTGAAGGATAGGGCTCGCAGATCGAGCGCGGGTTCGTCCGCGGGAGATGGGTGAGCAGGGGCACGGCTCGCATAGTTGCGGGGGTGGGGCCGATGTGGCTTCACGATGTACGGCTTGCCGGGATGGTGAGCGCGGTCATGCTCGCCGCGGTCGCCGTCGGTGAACCGGCGGCGATGGGCGTGACGACGGCGACGGGGGCACAGCATCGGCCGGAGTGCACCGTACCGTCACTGCCGGGTCACGTGGTGGATGTGACCCTGACCGACATGGGATCGGGCATGATGAGCCGTAGTCCCGGTCCGTCCAGCAGTCCTGTCCCGCACGGGATGATGAGCAGCGGCCCCGGACCGCAGGACACGAGGATGCGCCTGTCCGTCACCCCTGCCACGGTTCCGGCGGGGACCGTGTCGCTGCGGGTGTCCAACAAGGGGGCCCTCGCCCATGAGGTCCTGGTGCTGCCACTTCCGTCAGGGCAGACCATCGGAAAACGGGAGGTGGGCTCCGATCAGCGCGTCGATGAGTCGGACAGCTTGGGGGAGGCGTCACGCGACTGCGCCGCGGGCAAGGGAGAAGGCATCGCCCCGGGCTCCAAGGGCTGGATCACACTGACGCTGCGCCCTGGCCATTACGAGCTGGTGTGCAACTTCCCCGATCATTATGACAGGGGCATGTACGGCGAGCTCGACGTCACCGGGCGATAGCGAACGCCGGCCGGGCGTTGGGACCGCCGTCGTTTTACGGACGAAGTCGCCCCGCTCCGGTAGGCACATCAGGGCTTCGGGCTACGCGGCAGCGCAGCCGCCTTCTCGCGCGTTCTCATCAGCGCGGGTCCGCGCTGATGAGAACAGTGCCAGTCTGAAATGGCTTGCCCGCGCCAATCCGTGATCTCCAGCCTGCCTGAGTGCAGGTGACCGGGAGGCCGGGATCAGGGGGCCGGAGCTGTCGGCGCTGTGGCGGATGCAGGGGCCGGGTGCCCGACATCGGCACACCGGTCGAGCGCACCAGCCGCTGCACGACCTTGGTCGCGTTACCGGACGGCATCAAGGCTGAGCAGGTCAGGCCCCATCTCACTCGCGGTATCTTGGCCATCCCGGTCCGGCTGCGGCGCGCGTTGGCCTGGGATCGCGGCCAGAGATCTACGCTGAGATCCTGAACAGCGGCAATGCATTGATCCTCTGAGCACGCCGTCGTTCGCCGACACTTCGGGCTCGTGCAGGCTTGGTACGTCAGGAGTGGATCTGGCGGTCCGGGCCATCTCTTACCGGTACCGGCGCGATCCGGCTCAGGGCACCTTGATCGGCAGAACGTACAGGAGCGGGTCCCATGCCCTCTGAGAAGAATCCAGCACTCCTCCCCACCGGCGACGAGTGGTTGCGGGCCACCGGCTTCCGGCTCGGCCTCCGACTTCGGTATTCCCTGACCGGCCACGACAGCCCGGTGCAGGCGGTGGCGACGTCGGTGATCGACGGCCG
>NZ_JBSFPS010000472.1:0-3594 GCF_053588315.1 Streptosporangium sp. NPDC003464
TGCTCGTCGCCGGCGCGGCGCAGTTCCTCCAGCTCGGTGCGTGTCGCGTCGGTCTGGGCGCGGGCCCGGCGGCTGTCGTCCTGGGCGGCGGCGAGCTGGGTGGCCAGGGTGTCGGTACGGCTGCGCTGCTCGGTGAGCTGGTCGCCCAGCGCTGCCGCGCGGGCCCGCTCGGCGGCCAGGTCCCGGTCGCGGTCGGCCAGGCCGGTCTGCAGCGCCGTGGCGGCGGCCCGGGCCTGCTCTGCCTCGGTGCGTAGCGCGCGCAGCTGGGTGGCCTGGTCGGCGGTCACCGCCGCGGCGTGCTCGGCGGCCTCGGTGGCCTCGCCGAGCTTCGTCCCCAGGTCGAGCACTTCGGCGCGGGTCTTCTCCGTCACGCGCTCGAGATCGGCGCGGGCGTTGCCCTCGCGCTCCTCGGCCAGTCGCTGGGCCTGCTCGGCTTCGCGCATCCGCCGCTCGGCGCTGATACGGGCGCGATCGGCGGCCGCGGCCTGCTCGCGGGCGAGTGCGGCGTCCGCGCGGTCCTCGGCGGCTTCGGCTTCGGCGGCACCGATCCGGGCCAGCGCGCCGGTCTCGGCCAGGTCGACCTTTTCGGCGAAGCGGTCGACGAGCGTGGCGAGTGCCTCCTGCAGCGGGCGTGCTTCGGTCAGGATCGCGCCGGACTCGGTCACCGCGGTGGTAACGGCGGTGAGCTGCTCTTTGCGGCGAGCGCGGGAGGCGGCGGTTTTGCAGGCGTCACTGCAGTACTGGCGGGGCCGTCGGCCGGTGGAGCGTGGCAGCGGCTGGCCGTCCCAGGCACATCGGCCGTGCGGGGCCGCCGCATCGGCGGCAGGCGATGGGAGCGGTTCGGCCACCACTCCCGGGCCGCCGTCGGAGCGGCCGGTGGTGCCGGGCGGGTCGTCGTCGAGCGGTGCCTCGGGCGGGCCGGCCGGGTGATCCGGTTCCGGGCGGAGGCCGAAAGCGGTGTTTTTCGGGTCATCCGCAGAGCGGGGCGATGCGTTGTCAGCCACCCAAGCATTCTATCAAAACGTGTCTGCACGACTCGATAAAAAATCGAAGCGTTACGTTACGATATCTCGGCGATGCGTGCGCACCGGGCAGGCTTGCGATAACCTTCCTTATCGCAAGCCTTAATTAAGCCGATGATAGGATGACCGGATGAATCTGGAGCGCCAGGCCTCCGACCCTGCGGCCGGGGCGGACGCCTCCCCCACCGCGCCAGGCACGGATCTGATCGGCACCGTGCTCGCCCGGCGGGCGCCGGCCGACAGTGCGGCACGGATGGGCGATGCGGTGGTTCTGGACGGGGTGACGGTCGTCGGGGATCGACGCCCGGCCGACGAGCACCTGACCGAGGTGGCGGCGCGGCTGATCGCGGCGGCTCCGGCGGCCAACACCACCCGCGCCTACGCCCGCGTCTGGGCCGACTACCTGTCCTGGTGCACGGCCACCGGCCGCACCCCGCTGCCGGCCACCGCCGCCACCCTGGCCTCCTTCGTCGCCGAACTGGCCGGGCGCGGCCTGGCCCCGGCCACCATCGACCAGGCGCTGGCCTGCGTGTCGTCCGCGCACGGCAAGGCGGGCCTGGCCAGACCGCACACCACCGCCGCCCGCGACGCGTTGCGCGCCTACCGCCGTGAGTGGAACACCACAGGAGGCAACACGGTGCGCAAGGCCCCGCCGATCACCATCGACATCCTGCGCAGCCTCGTCGAACACACCCCCGACGACACTCCGACCGGCATCCGGGACCGGGCCGCGCTGGTGCTCGGCTTCGCGCTGATGGGCCGGCGCAGCGAGATCGCCGCCATCGACTGCGACCATCTCACCTTCCCGCGCCAGGGACTGGAGGTGTTCATCCCGATGAGCAAAACCGACCAGGACGCCGCCGGACAGACCATCGCGATCCCCTACGGCTCGCACCTGTCCACCTGCCCGGTCCGCTCGGTGCAGACCTGGCTGGCCGTGCTGCGCGAGCACGGCATCACCACCGGGGCGCTGCTGCGGCCCATCGACCGCTTCGGCCGCATCGGCGGCACCCCCGGCTGGGCCGGCCGCGGCGGACTACGCCTGTCGGGCGTCACGCTGAACACCATCGTCAAGGACGCCGCGCTCCGCGCCGGCCTGGCCGACGCCGAACGCTACAGCGCACACGGGCTACGCGCCGGCGGCGCCACCACCCTGGCCGACGCGAACGTGCCCACCGGCAAAATCGCCGAACAGGGCCGATGGAAGCCCACCTCCCCCACCGTGCACGGCTACGTCCGCACCGTCGACCGCTGGAAGGACAACCCCATGGGCAGAGCCGGGCTGTAACCCCGCACCCGGCACCGATTCGAGGGGGCATGGGGCTCCTGCGCCGACGTCCCGTCCATAGCCGGCTCGCCCAGCCTGCGCGCCATACTCGCCGCGCTGAACCGCACCCCTGACCGGCCGGCGCGACGCCGCGCTGCCGCTGCTCGGCTCCGCGACCACCGCCCGCGAATCCAAGCTCGTCGCCCTGGGCCTGGAGCAGGTCATCCCGCACCCCCGGGGCATGGAGGTGCGGCTGTATCGCGGCAAGAAGGAAGAAGGAGTTGCGGCAGCACGCCGTGAAATACGGCCGCCACGCCGTCACCTGCTTGGTGCGCCTTCCCCACCTGGGCCCGCGCTCTGGCCGAGCACGGCCGCACCGGCGGCCTGGTCTTCGTCCGCATCGACCGGCACGGTCATCTCGGCGTCGCCATGCCCCGGCACGGCCGCCCCATCGGCGACCCCGCCGGGTGCCTGACCGTCCGGGCCGTCGACCCGATCATCGCCGCTGCTGCCCGTCGCGCCGGCCTGACCCCCGAGGACACCGAGGGCCTGCTCCCGCACTGGCCCGGCCACTCCCTACGCCGCGGCTTCGCCACCGCCGCCCGCCACGCCGACGCCGGCCTGCTGCAGATCGGCCGCACCGGCGGCTTGGGACTCGGTGAGAGCGTCACCTGGCAGGCACGACACTTCGGCATCCGTTGGATTTTCCGCCGTTACTACCGAGACCTCTTCCAGAGGCGGCGATCCTGCTCGGCCAGCGGGATCAGCGCTCGCCAGGATCGTGCACGGGCTCGGAGATTCAGAGCGGCCACGAGCGGAGACGCCCCCACGCGACGATCGCGGCGATGACGATCACGGCGAGGTTTCCCCCGATCAGGTGTGCCTCGCCTCTTCCCAGGTGCGTGACCGTGGCACCGGCCATGAGGATCACGAAGCCGATCGCCGCCAGCGGTGTCAGTACGGGCGCGATCCGGGTCATCCCGGGAAGGACCAGGCCCGCCGCACCGCACACCTCGATGATCCCGATGCCCGCCACCTGGAGCCGGGGGAAGTCCTCCACCCACGGCATCAGCCCGCTGATGGCCTCCAGCGGCGCGACGATCTTGAGCCCGCCGGCGATAAGGAACAACACGGCCAGTAGCGCCTGGAATACCCACAGAACAAGAGACATGTCCCTTAGTGCAGCTCATCGCCCGCAGGACTGTCCAAGACCACTTTCCACCCGCCCGATAGGCTGGACCTATCACCCGAGCAGGTCCGTCACTTTCTCGCCTTCGCCGCCGCCAGCGATGACCCGCTCGCCCT
>NZ_JBSFPS010000473.1:0-3580 GCF_053588315.1 Streptosporangium sp. NPDC003464
ATCCGAGTTATGCGTACGTTCACCAGAGGACTTTCGCAACCAGCACCGAAGGGTCACTCTCCAGCCGCTTAGGCGCATGAAGGTAAATCTCGGTCCACGCTCGGGGTGGGGGGCTGGCTGGTGCTCCGGGGCCAGGACGGCACGGCGGCGCCCACGCCGACGGCCACGGCTGCGGTCACCACCGGGCCGACCACCCCGGCCGAGCCCTCCAAGACACCCCGTGCGACCCCCACCCCGTCCGGCCGCCCGTCCCAGGCGCTCCCGGCGGGCTGGCGGCTCCACCGCGACCCGCTGGGCTTCACCGTCGCGATCCCCAAGGGCTGGGCCGTCAAGCGGTTCTCCGACCGCGACAGGGTCGAGTTCCGGCCTCCGGGGCGGAACGGCTTCCTGTGGATCGAGTCGACCGAGGACCCCGAGACGGATCCGGTCAAGCACTGGGAGAAGGTGGAGCGGGGCGGGCTGGCGAAGAACGTCTGGCCGGGCTACGAGCGGATCGGCATCACCGCGCTGAGATACCGCGGCCTGCCTGCCGCCGACTGGGAGTTCACCTACCTGAAGGACAAGGTCAGGATGCGCGTCCTGGACCGGGGCTTCCGCACGCTCACGGGCCGCCCGTACGCGATCTACTGGGAGGGCCCCGACGACGGCAGGTCGAACCGGACGTTCTTCGACAGGTTCACCGAGACCTTCCGGCCGTGACCGAACGGGAGGCGGCGCGCTTCTGGCGCAGTCCGGGGCTGCCGGGGGTGGACCTGCTCAAGGCCAGATACGTCACCCACCGGTTCTCCCGGCACGTGCACGACGGCTACGCGATCGGGGTGATCCTGTCCGGGGTCGAGGAGTTCGACTACCGGGGCGCCCGGCACCGCGCGGGGGCGGGGAACCTGGTCCTGGTCAACCCCGAGCACGTGCACACCGGTCAGGCGGGCGAGCCCGGCGGCTGGGCCTACCGGATGCTCTACCCGTCGATCGAGGTCATGGCGGACATCGCCGCGGAGCTGGCGGCCGGGCGCGGCACGCCGCACTTCCCCGAGCCCGTCGTCTCCCACCCGCACGCCACCGCGCTGCTGCGGGCCGCGCACGACGCCGCCGAGCACGGTGACGGCCTGGCCTCCTCCACGCTCGCCCGCACGGCCTTCGGCGCCCTGCTCAGGCAGCACGCCGCCCACCGCACGGCGGACGCGCGGCCCGCCAGGGAGGACCGGGCCGTACGGCGGGCGCGGGAGATCCTGCACGAGCGGCTCGTCGACCCGCCCACGCTGGAGGACCTGGCGCGGGCCGTACAGGCGAAGCCCTTCGCTCTGATCCGGGCCTTCAAGTCGGTCACGGGCCTGCCCCCGCACGCCTATCTCAACACGCTCCGGGTCCGGCGGGCCCGGGGGCTGCTCGACTCCGGCACATCGGCCGCGCAGGTCGCCACCGACGTGGGTTTCACCGATCAGGCCCACCTGACCAGGCACTTCAAGCGGATCGTGGGGGTGCCGCCCGGGGCGTACCAGCGCGCAGGAACGTACAAGACGGCACCAGAAAACCGGACATAACCTCGTTCGCATGGATACAACCACTCGTTCCTCAGCGGTCAGGGACGGACTGGGCGTGGGGATCGCCGTGGGGCTGTCCGGACTGGCGTTCGGCGCCGCCGCGGTCACCGCCGGGCTGAACGTCGCGCAGGCGTGCGTGCTGAGCCTGTTCGCCTTCACCGGGGCCTCGCAGTTCGCCCTGGCCGGGGTCGTCGCCGGCGGCGGCGGCCTGGTGGCGGGCACGGCGGGCGCGCTGCTGCTGGGAGCCCGGAACGGCCTGTACGGCCTGCGCATGTCCGACCTGCTCGCGGTCCGGGGCTGGCGCAGGCTCCCGATAGCCCACGGCGTGATCGACGAGACGACCGCGGTGGCACTGGCCCAGCCCGACAAGCGGTCCGCCCGGACCGGTTTCCTCGTCACGTTCGTCAGCCTCTACCTGACGTGGAACGTCACCACCCTGCTCGGCGCGGCGGGCGCCTCCCAGGTGACCGATCCGGCGGTGTTCGGCCTGGACGCGGTGGGCCCGGCGACGTTCGTGGCCATCCTGTGGCCCCGGCTCACCGGCAGCGGCCCGGAGACCCGTGCGCTGCGGCTGATCGCCGGCGGCGGTGCGGCGATCGCGCTGGCCACGACGCCGTTCACCCCGCCGGGCGTGCCCGTGCTGATCGCGGCGGTCGCCGTGCTCGCCGTGATCCTGAGGAGGCCGAAGTGACCGTCTGGTGGGCAATCGTGATCACCTGCGCGGGCTGCTACGCGCTGAAGCTCGCCGGGCTGTCGGCTCCGCGCCAGGTGCTCGACCATCCGACCGTGCAGCGTTTCGCGGCGCTGGTCCCGGTGGCGCTGCTGGCCGCGCTGATCGCGGTGCAGACCTTCACGCATGGGCAGCAACTGCACATCGACCTGCCCCGCACCGCCGGGCTGGGGGCGGCCGTCGTGGCGCTGCTGCTGCGCGCGCCCTTCCTGGTGGTGCTCGCGACGGCGGCCGTCGTCACGGCCGCGCTGCGTCATCTCCTGAGCTGATCTCCGCGGAGGCCGTCTGACGTGACGGCAGATCCGTGGTCGATTGTGGATCACTGGGGGTATCTGCGTAAAGCGTCCGGAATGTCAGAGCAAATCCTGGGTACTCGGCAGCTCATGACCGACTCTCAGGGGATCATCGGCGCTCGGTACCGGCTGCTGGAACACATCGGCCGAGGAGGGATGGGCACGGTCTGGCGGGCACGGGACGAGGTGCTCGGCAGGGACGTGGCGGTCAAGGAGGTCATCCCCTCTCCCGACCTGACCGGTCCCGAACGCGAGGTCTTCACCGTACGGACGCTCAGGGAGGCCCGCGCCGCCGGGCGGATCGGCCATCCGGGCGTCGCGACGGTCTACGACGTGATCGAGGAGCACGGGCGCCCGTGGATCGTGATGCAGCTCGTGGACTCCCGGACGCTCGGGGCCGTGGTCCGGGAGGACGGGCCGCTGCCGCCGGCGCGGACGGCGCAGATCGGGCTGGAGGTGCTCGGCGCGCTGCTCGCCGCGCACCAGGCGGGTGTGCTGCACCGGGACGTCAAGCCGGACAACGTGCTGCTGTCGAAGGACGGGCGGGCGGTGCTGACCGACTTCGGCATCGCGGTGCTCGAAGGCGACTCGTCGGTGACCAGGACCGGCGCCCTCATCGGCACCCCGGCGTTCATCGCGCCGGAGCGGGCGAGCGGGGGCCCGGCGGAGTTCGCCTCCGACCTGTGGTCGCTGGGCGTGACGCTCTACATGGCGGTCGAGGGACGGTCCCCCTTCGAGCGCGCCCACCCGCTGGCGACGCTCAGCGCGGTCATGCACGAGGAGCCGGCCCCGCTGAGGTTCGCCGGGTCGCTGGGGCCGGTGATCTCCGGTCTGCTCCGCAAGGACCCGGCGCAGCGCATGTCCGCCCAGGAGGTGCAGGTCCACCTGCGGGCGATCGTGAACGGGACCGAGCCGCAGCCCACCATGCCGATCGTGCTCCCGGCCCCGGCCCCGGTCCCGACTCCGGCGCCCGCTCCGGCCGCGGCGCCGGTCGCGGCCCCGGCCGGGGCGCCCGC
>NZ_JBSFPS010000474.1:0-3517 GCF_053588315.1 Streptosporangium sp. NPDC003464
GCCGTGGCGCCCCCCCACAACGCCGAGGACCCCGACCGCGACTTCGCACCCTCGCCCGGCCGGATCACGCGGCTGGCGCTGCCCAGCGGCCCCGGCATCCGGGTGGACACCGGGTTCAGCGAGGGCGACGCGATCCCCGCCGACTTCGACTCGATGATCGCCAAGATCATCGCGCACGGCCGTGACCGCACGGAGGCGTTGGCCCGCCTGCGCCGCGCGATGACCCAGACGACCGTCATCATCGAGGGCGGCGTGACGAACAAGGGCTTCGTCCGCATGCTGCTCGACGAGCCCGCGGTGATCGACGGGTCCGCCGACACCGGCTGGATCGACCGTGTGCGCGCCCAGGGCGCCCTCGTGTCGCACCGGCACTCCGCGATCGCGCTGATCGCCGCCGCCGTCGAGGCCTACGAGGACGAGGAGGCCGTGACGCGCCAGCGCTTCCTGTCCACCGCGCACGGCGGCCGTCCGCAGTCGCAGCACGACAGCGGCCGCGCGCTGGAGCTCAAGCTCCGCGACGTCGGCTACCGCGTCCAGGTCGCCCGCATCGGTGGCCACCGGTTCCGCATCGGCATCTCGGCGGGCGGCCCCGAGCACGCGGCCGACGTCGGCATCGAGCGCTTCGACGAGCACAGCGGCCAGATCACCGTGAACGGCGTCCGATTCAAAGTCGTCACGAGCACTCACGGCCCGATCCACCTGGTCGAGGTCGACGGCGTCACGCACCGGATCAGCCGCGACGAGGGCGGCATCGTGCGCTCGCCCGTGCCCGCGCTCGTGGTGGCCACACCGCTGCAGGTGGGCGACGAGGTCGAGGCCGGCGCGCCACTGCTTGTGGTCGAGAGCATGAAGATGGAGACCGTGCTGCGCGCGCCGTTCCGCGGCCGCGTGCGGGAGCTCGCGGTGTCGCTCGGCAGCCAGGTGGAGGCGGGCGCCCGCCTGCTCCGCCTGGAGCCGCTGGGTGACGGCGACGAGGCGGCCGGCCCCGCGGCCGCGGCGAAGGAAGCCGAGCTGGACCTGCCCTCCGAGCCGGTGGACGTGCCCGCCGCCGAGCGGGCCGCGCGCGCTCTGCAGGACCTGCGCAGCCTGCTGCTGGGCTTCGACATCGACCCCCGGGACGACAAGCGCCTGCTCGCCGACTACCTGGCCGCGCGCGCCGAGCTCGTCGCGGAGGGCGGACACGAGCTGGCCGGTGAGGTCGAGCTGCTGCGCCTGTTCGCCGACCTGAGCGAACTGAGCCGCAACCGGCCCGCCGGCGAGGAGTCGAAGTCCGCCTCCTCGGTGCACAGCCCCCGCGAATACTTCCACACCTACCTGCGATACCTCGATTCGGACCGGTCCGGACTGTCGGACAGCTTCCAGCAGCGGCTCACGCAGGTGCTGTCCCGCTACGGCGTCGAGGGCCTGGACCGCACGCCGGAGCTGGAGGACGCGGTCTTCCGGATCTTCCTGGCCCAGCAGCGCGCCGCCGCCGACGTCGCCGTGGTGACGGCCCTGCTGCGCCAGTGGGTGAACGAGGCCCCGCCCGCCGAGGCGGACCGCGTCACCGTCGGCCTGGCACTGGAGCACCTGGTCGCCGCCACCCAGGTCCGGTTCCCGGCCGTCGCGGACCTGGCGCGCGGCGTCGTGTTCGCCTGGTTCGCCCAACCGCTGCTGCGCCGCACCCGCGCCAAGGTCTACACGGCCGTGCGCAAGCACCTGCGCCACCTCGACCACCATCCGGACGCGCCCGACCGTGCCGAGCGGATTTCCGCGATGGTCGCCAGTCCCGAACCGCTCGTCCGGCTGGTCGGCCGGCGGATCGGCCGCGAGGGCACGGACCCCGTGCCGCTGCTGGAGGTGCTGAGCCGCCGCTACTACGGCAACCGCGCGCTCAGCGACATCCGGGTGAGCAAGGCGGTGGGCTGCACGTTCGTCGTCGCCGACCACCTCACCGCGGCGGGCGGAGGCCGCGTCGTGACCACCGCGGTCGACTTCCTGGCGCTGGCCCAGGCGGTCAAGGCGGTCGATGAGTTCGCCGGTGACGGCGCGCTGGTGGCGGACCTCTACCTGACCTGGTCGGACGGTCCGAGCGACCCCGACGAGATGGCCACGCGCCTGCGCGAGGTCCTGGCCGCGCAGCAGCCGTCGGACCGGATCGACCGCATCACCACGACCGTCGCGGGCAACAGCGGCGCCGTGATGCACCACCACTTCACCTTCCGGCCGTCCGCGGACGGCTTCGTGGAGGAGCGGCTGCTGCGCGGTCTGCACCCGCGCATCGCCGAGCGCATGCAGCTGGAGCGGTTGCGCGACTTCGACCTCACCCGGCTGCCCTCGCCCGACGAGGAGGTCTACCTCTTCCGGGCCGCGGCACGGCAGAACCCGTCCGACGAGCGCCTGGTCGCCCTGGGGCAGGTCCGCGACCTGACCCCGTTGCGTGACGACGAGGGCAGGCTCGTCGCGCTGCCCGCGGCCGAGGACATCCTGGCCACGTGCCTCGACGCGATCCGCCGGGCCAAGAAGCCCGGCGCGAAGACGTCCGCCACGAACCGGATCGTCATCTACGTGTGGCCGCCGACCGACCTCTCACCGGACGACCTGAACACCGTGGCCAGGCGCGTGTTGCCGACGACGGCGGGTGCTGGCCTGGAGGAGGTGCTGTTCCTCGGCAGGCGCCGCGACAGCGCCACCGGTGAGCTCGTCGACATCGCCGTCCGGATCGGCTACGACATGAGTTCCGGCGTGCAACTGTCCGTCGGGCCGCCGCCGACCGAGCCCATCGAGCCGCTGGACGACTACCGCCAGGACGTGCTGCGCGCGCACAGCCGCGGCACGCACCACCCGTACGAGCTGACCGGCATGCTCGCCGGACCGTCCGGCTCGTTCACCGAGTACGACCTGGACGAGCACTCGAAGCTGGTGCCGGTGGACCGGCCCAAGGGGCGCAACACCGCCGCGCTCGTCGCGGGTGTCGTCAGCACGCCCACGCCGCGCCACCCGGAGGGCATGACCCGCGTCGTGCTGCTGGGCGACCCGACGAAGGCGCTCGGCGCGCTGTCCGAGCCCGAGTGCGCGCGGGTGATCGCCGCGCTCGACCTGGCCGAGCGGATGCGGGTGCCCCTGGAGTGGTTCGCGCTCTCCGCGGGCGCCCGGATCTCGATGTCGTCCGGCACCGAGAACATGGACTGGGTGGCGGCCGCGCTGAAGCGGATCGTGAACTTCACCCAGGACGGCGGTGAGATCAACGTCGTGGTCGCGGGCATCAACGTCGGCGCCCAGCCGTACTGGAACGCCGAGGCCACGATGCTCATGCACACCAAGGGCATCCTGGTGATGACACCCGACTCCGCGATGGTGCTGACGGGCAAGCAGTCGCTCGACTTCTCCGGCGGGGTGTCGGCCGAGGACAACCACGGCATCGGCGGCTACGACCGGATCATGGGCCCGAACGGCCAGGCCCAGTACTGGGCGCCGGACATCCGCGGCGCGCGGGAGATCCTGATGTCGCACTACGACCACAGCTACGTCGCACCGG
>NZ_JBSFPS010000475.1:0-3505 GCF_053588315.1 Streptosporangium sp. NPDC003464
ACTACCACCAGGCGAAGCGGGAGAAAATCGCCGCCGCCATCACCGCCTGGCAGGCCACAGAATCCAACGCGGCCACCCACCCGTACGGCTCACGGCCGCTCCGGCGGCCCGTCAGTGCCCGAGGCCGCCACCGAGGTAGGCGGCCTGCACGTCGGGGTCGTCGAGCAGCTCGGCGGCGGGCGCGCTCTTGACCACCTTGCCGGTCTCCAGCACGTAGGCCCGATGGGCGAGCTTCAGCGCCTGCTGGGCGTTCTGCTCCACCAGCAGCACCGTGGTGCCCCGGCGGTTGATCTCCTCGATGATGGAGAAGATCTGCTGCACCATCAGCGGCGCCAGGCCCATCGACGGCTCGTCCAGCAGCAGCACCTTCGGCTTGGCCATCAGTGCCCGGCCGATGGCCAGCATCTGCTGCTCGCCGCCCGACATCGTGCCGCCCATCTGCGTCCGGCGCTCGGCCAGCCGCGGGAACAGCTCGTAGACCTCCGCCAGGTCGGCGGCGAAATCCCCTGAGCGCGAGTATGCGCCCATGAGCAGGTTGTCGTGCACCGTCATGCCGGGGAATACTCCCCGGCCCTCAGGGGCCTGTCCCAGCCCCGCCATGACCCGCTTGTGGCCGGGCATCTTGCTGATGTCCTTGCCGTCGAAGGTGATGCTCCCCGACGACAGGCCGCGCAGACCCGAGATCGTCTTCAGGGTCGTGGTCTTGCCCGCACCGTTCGCCCCGATGAGAGTGACGATCTCACCCTCGTTCACCTCGACCGAGATGCCCTTGATCGCCTCGATCTTGCCGTAGTGGACGTGGATGTCCTTGATCTCAAGAAGCATCTGTGGAAGCCCCCAAATACGCCTCGACGACCCGGGGGTCGTTCCGCACCTCATCCGGCAGGCCGTCGGCGATCTTCTGGCCGAAGTCCAGCACCGCGATGCGGTCACTGATGCCCATGATGAGGCTCATGTCGTGCTCGATGATCAGAATCGTCCGGCCGGCGTCGCGGATGTCCCGGATCAACTGCTGCAGCGCCACCTTCTCCGCCGGGTTCATACCGGCGGCCGGCTCGTCCAGCAGCAGCAGCTTCGGCTTGGTCGCCAGCGCGCGGGCGATCTCCAGCCGGCGCTGGTCACCGTAGGGCAGGTTCTTGGCGTGGTCGTTGGCGCGGTGGGAGATGCCGACGAAGTCGAGCAGCTCCATCGCCAGCGCACGGCCCTCGCGCTCGGCCTGACGGTGCCAGGGAAGCCCCAGGGCCACGCTCACCATGCCCGAGCGGTGGTGCGTGTCCGCGCCCACCATGACGTTCTCGATGGCCGTCATGTTGTGGAACAGCCGGATGTTCTGGAACGTGCGGGCGACGCCACGCTTGGTGATCTTGAAGCGCTTGACGCCGCTGATCTTCTCGCCCTCGAAGCGGACCTGCCCCTCCGTCGGCTGGTAGACGCCGGTGATCACGTTGAAGATCGTGGTCTTGCCCGCGCCGTTCGGGCCGATGAGGGCGAAGATCTCACCCTCGTTGATGGTCAGGTTGACCTCTTTCAGCGCCGTGACGCCGCCGAAGCGCATCACGACGCCCTGCATCTCCAGCATCGCGCGGGCACTCCGCTCCTGGGCAGCCCCTGCGTTCACCTCGGCGCTCACTTGGAGGCCACCTCCTCACCACGCGACTCCGGCCCGGGCACCTCGGCCGCGAGCGTCCCCATCCCGCCCGATCCCTCTTTCAGCTCCGCCTTGCGTTGACGCGACGGCAGCAGCCCCTCGGGACGGAAGATCATCAGTGCGACGAGCACCGCGCCGAAGATCAGCATGCGGTATTCCTGCAGGCCGCGGAAGCGCTCCGGCAGCCACGCCACCACGAACGCGCCCAGCATGACGCCCGGCAGGTTGCCCGCGCCGCCCATGACCACCGCGGCCAGGATCGTCGCCGACAGCAGGAACTGGAAGTCGTTCGGGTTGAGCGAGATGACCTTGGAGGCCCACAGCACGCCCATCGCGCCGCCGATGGAGGCGCCGATGGCGAAGGCCAGCATCTTGAAGCGGAACGTCGGCACGCCCATGACCTCGGCCGCGTCCTCGTCCTCGCGGATCGCCGCCCAGGCACGCCCGACCCGGCTCTTCTCCCAGCGCTTGACCAGGATGATCACGATGACGGCCAGCGCGACCAGCAGGTAGTAGTAGGGCCGCGGGTCCAGCACGCCGTACTTGAGGAACTTCACCCCGAGGAGCTCGTAGAGGTCGACTCCGAAGAGGTTCAGCTCGTCGATGCTCGGCGGGTGCGGGATGCCGCGGATGCCGTTCGGGCCGCCGATCTCGTCGGTGTTCCGCGCGGTGATCCGGATGATCTCACCGAAGCCCAGCGTCACGATCGCCAGGTAGTCGCCGCGCAGCCGCAGCGTCGGACCGCCCAGGGTGATGCCGGACAGGGCGCAGATCAGGATGCCCACCACCAGGATCAGCCAGAAGTTCCAGCCCATCCTGGTGCCGATCAACGCCATCGCGTAGCCGCCCACCGCGTAGAACGCGACGAAGCCGAGGTCGAGCAGGCCCGCCTGGCCGACGACCACGTTCAGGCCGATGGCCAGGACCACGTAGGTGCCGATCGGGAAGAACAGGATGCTCGCCCAGTCGGTGTAGGGCGACATGAAGCTGCCGATGGACTCCGACGGCAGCAGCAGGGCTCCGATGATCAGAGCCACGTACACGATCCATCGCTGCCAGCCCGGCGTGTTCACCCAGCGGTCGTGCATGGCATCGCCGTACTGGCCGGTCTTATGACGGAAGGCTTCCAGGGAACTGTTCTGCTTCATGCGCGCGCCTGCTGGAGTGATTCACCGAGAATTCCGGTGGGGCGGAACATCAGGACCAAGACGAGGATGCTGAAGGAGATCACGTGTTTCCAGTCGGAGCCGAAGAAGATGGCTCCGTAGTTCTCCACCAGACCGAGCGCGACTCCGCCGACCAGGGCACCGCGCAGGTTGCCGATGCCGCCCAGGACCGCCGCGGTGAACGCCTTGATGCCGAACAGGAATCCGATGTAGTAGTTCGTGTTCTCGTACGAGATCAGGTAGAGCGCGCCGGCCACGCCGGCCATGCCGCCGCCGATCAGGAACGTCATCCGGACGATCTTGTTGATGTCGACGCCCATCAGGACGGCCGCCTCGGGGTCCTGCGCGGTGGCGCGGATACCACGGCCGATCTTGGTGCGGTTCACCAGCCTGTCGAGCGCGACCATCATGCCGATCGCGGCCACGATCACCAGCACCTGGTCGACGCGGACCGAGTGACCGAAGATCGAGAAGAGCTCGGTCCGCTCCATCAGCCGGGGCAGACCCATCTGGATGCGGCCCTGCTGCGGACGGTTGAAGACCTCGGGGATCACCAGCAGGGCGAACAGCTCCTGCAGGAAGATCGAGGCGCCGATCGCGGAGATGAGGGCCGCCAGCCGGGACGCCCCGCGCTTGCGCAGCGGCTTATAGGCGATCTGCTCGAGCGCGATCGCGGTGCCCGCGGAGGCGA
>NZ_JBSFPS010000476.1:0-3429 GCF_053588315.1 Streptosporangium sp. NPDC003464
ACGACACCCCGCGTGGTCAACAGCACTCTGACCAGAGCCCTGGAGTTCAACCTGGTCCTGCTGGCCGGGCAGACGCTGACGGTCGACGTGGGCCTCCGTTCACCCGAGGCGGGACCAGATCACTTCTTCTTCTCGACCTCGTCGACGTCGATCTCGGCGGGGTCGTCGGCCGGGTCGTCGAGAATGTCGCCGAAGTCCGGCTCGATGAAGGCCGGGCCGACACCGGTCTCGACCTTCTCGCCGGACCTGTCCCGGTCCGTCACCTCCGCGGCGCCGGCCCCGTTCTCGTCAGAATCGCCGATGATGAGTTCATCGTCCTCGAGGTCGTCCTCAGCCTCAATCTCCGCGTCGAGGGTGGCGACATCGTCGATTCTGACGTCAGCCTCCTCTTCGATGTCCTCGTCCTCGAGGTCCTCGTCGTCCTCCTCGGAGTCATCGTCCCCGAGGTCGGCGTCGATCCCCGTGTCCTCGAGATCGACGTCGAGCTCGTTGTCGAGGTCTTCGTCGTCCTCTTCGAGATCCTCGATGACCGCGCCGGTCAGCTCCGCGTAGCGCTCGGCCGCGTCGGTCTCTCCGTCCTCGTCGAAAGCCATGGCACGGCCGAACCACTCGGTGGCCGGCTCCTCATGGCCTGCGTCGGCGAGGGCGTCGGCATAGGCGAAGGCGAGACGGGCCGACCAGGGCTGCGGACGGGGGTCACGCAGTTCCGGCAGGCGCTGCAGCGTGATGACCGCGGCGTCCTTCTGGTCGAGGTCCCGGCGGGCGCCGGACTCCACGATGGCAAGCTCGATCTTGCCCATCCGGTCGAGGCGCTCGGCCTCCTTGGAGCGGACCAGGTCGAGGGCACGCTCGGGGCGGCCGAGACCGCGCTCGCAGTCCGCCATGATCGGCAGGAACGAGTCGGAGCCGGTCATGCGGCGCGCCGCGCGCAGGTCGCTCAGCGCCTCGGCGAAGTGCCCGGCACGGTAGGCGGCGATGCCCACGGCCTCGCGGATCACACCGATCCGGGCCGCGAAGCGACGGGCGACCTTGGTGTGCTCATAGGCGCGCTCGGCGTCCTCCTCGCCAAGAGCACGCTCGGCCGCCACGAGATGACGGGAGATCAGGTCGGCAAGGTCGAGCGGGAGGGAGCGCAGCTCGTCCCGGATCTCCTTGTCGAGCTCCTCCGCGGTGATGTCCGGAGCGAGAGGAGGCAGCTCCTCACGTTCCTGGCTCGGAGCCTCGTCACGGAAGGCGGGACGGTCGTCCCGGCCGTAGCGGGCGCGGAAGCCCTCGCCCTCACCACGGGATCCACCGTCACGGTCGTCACGGCTGAACGGCCGGCCGCCACGGTCGTCGCGGTTGAAGGAGGGACGGCCGCCGCGGTCGTCACGGTCGCCGTAGGGACGGCGCTCACCACCGCCACGGCTGTCACGGAACCCACCACCGGGACGGTCATCACGATTGAACGGACGACGCTCACCCCGATCACGCTGACCGTACTGGGCACGCGCCTGGTCACGGTCACCGTACTGAGCCCGCGTCTGGTCGCGGTCGCCGTACTGGCTGCGCGCCTGGTCGCGGTCACCGTAGGAACGGCGCTCACCACCACCGGGACGGTCATCACGGTTGAAGGGAGGACGACCACCACGGTCGTCGCGGTTGAACGAGGGACGGCCGCCGCGGTCGTCACGGTCGCCGTAGGGACGGCGCTCACCACCGCCACGACTGTCGCGGAACCCGCCACCGGGACGGTCGTCACGGTTGACGGGAGGACGCTCACCCCGATCATCACGGTTGAACGAGGGACGGCCGCCGCGGTCGTCACGGTCGCCGTAGGGACGGCGCTCACCACCGCCACGGCTGTCGCGGAACCCACCACCGGGACGGTCACCGCGATCACGCGGACCGTACTGGCCGCGCGCCTGGTCACGATCGCCGTAGGAACGGCGCTCACCACCACCGGGACGGTCATCACGGTTGAAGGGGGGACGACCACCACGGTCGTCACGGTTGAACGGAGGACGCCCGCCCCGATCACGGTCACCGTACTGGCCGCGCGCCTGGTCACGGTCACCGTAGGAACGGCGCTCACCACCACCGGGATGGTCATCACGGTTGAAGGGGGGACGACCACCGCGGTCATCACGGTTGAAGGGGGGACGACCACCGCGGTCATCACGGTTGAACGGAGGACGACCACCGCGGTCATCACGGTCGCCGTAGGGACGGCGCTCACCACCGCCACGGCTGTCGCGGAACCCACCACCGGGACGGTCACCGCGATCACGCGGACCGTACTGGCCGCGCGCCTGGTCACGGTCACCGTAGGAACGGCGCTCACCACCACCGGGACGGTCATCACGGTTGAAGGGGGGACGACCACCACGATCGTCACGGTTGAACGGAGGACGACCACCACGGTCATCACGGTTGTCCCGATAGCCACCGCCGGAACGGTCGCCTCCACGGGAGGCGTATGGACCACCCGAGCGTCCTTCACGGCGCTCACCGTATCGAGGGCCGTCGCCCGGACGCCCCCTGCCGCCACCGGCGCGGTAGCTTCCCTGACCGCCGGATCCGCGGTTCTCGCCTTCGTCGCGCCGGCCCGCGCCGTCACGCCCGTTATCACTGTTCACTTCTGGTCCATTCGTCTGCTCACTCGGCGAGCGCGTCCCGTCTCTTGGATGCCTGGGACGATTCGCTGTGCGGGCGGTCTCCGGCCGCGGGGTGCGCCCCGTTCGCTATCGCTGCCCCGCCCTATCATGGTCTGGCGCGACGAAGGCCACCCGCGGTGGGGGTGGCCCGGCCCCTCCAGCCTAGCAAGTCGCCCAAACTCCGTACGCCTTCTGACTTCACCACCATGAACGATCATGCGTGCCGGCGGACGCGATCAGCCGAGTGTCAGCCGGAGACGACAGCGGCCAGTAGCGCGTTGAGCTCGGTGGTCTCCGCTTCACCGAGCAGGCAGGCGAGCTCGCGCTGTGCGCCGCCCTCCACCTTCAGCACCTCGGTGAGATATTCGTCGCCCTTTCGGGGCCAGCCGTGGCACGTCTCACGCCGGTCCGCTCAGGTAGCCGGCTACTGCTCGGCCTGGGCACCGGCGGTTAGGACGAGGAGTCCTCGGTGTTCGGTCTCACCGAGCGCATCCCTGACCAGAAGGTCAGCGTGCTCGATGAGGCGGTGCGCATCATCTGCGGCCTGTGGGACGCGCCAGCGGTCTCCTTCAATAGGAGGCGCTTCCAGGCGAACTGACCCGTTGCTGACACTGAACTCGGCGGTTTGAACGACCCGAAAAGTTAAAAGTCCCCGAACGCAGGAAAGGCCACCCCCGAAGGGATGGCCTAACCTGAAAGATTGTCCGGCGGCGACCTACTCTCCCACACCGTCCCCGGTGCAGTACCATCGGCGCTGAAGAGCTTAACTTCCGGGTTCGGAATGTAACCGGGT
>NZ_JBSFPS010000477.1:0-3398 GCF_053588315.1 Streptosporangium sp. NPDC003464
GGGTCGAGCGCCGAGGTGGGCTCGTCGAAGAGCATCAGCGCCGGGTTCATCGCCAGTGCCCTGGCGATGGCCACACGCTGCTGCTGGCCTCCGGAGAGCTGGGCCGGGTAGGCGTCGCACTTGGCGGCGATGCCGACCTTCTCCAGGTTCTCCCTGGCGACCTTCTCGGCCTCCGCCTTGCCCCGCTTCAGCACCCGCCGCTGAGCGATCATCACGTTCTGCAGCGCGGTCATGTGCGGGAACAGGTTGAACTGCTGGAAGACCATGCCGACCCGGCGGCGGGCCGCGTCGAGGTCGACGTCGGGGTCGGTCAGCTCGACGCCCTCCAGGACCACCTTGCCCGAGGTGGGCTGCTCCAGCAGGTTCACGCAGCGCAGCAGGGTGGACTTGCCCGACCCCGAGGGGCCGATGACGCAGACCACCTGGCCGGGGTCGACGGCGAAGTCGATCCCCCTGAGCACCTCCAGCTTGCCGAAGTATTTGTGCAGATCACGGATCTCGACCGCGTGGTTCACCGGAGTCACCGTCCCTTCGCCTGACGCTTCTCCAGCCGGGACGCGAGGTAGCCCAGCGGGATGGTGACCAGAAGATACGTCACGCCGACGACCAGGATCGGCGTGGCGTTGGCGTGGGTCGAGGCCATGTCGTTGCCGAACTTCGTGAGCTCGACGTACTCGCCGGAGACACCGAGGAACAGCACCAGCGAGGAGTCCTTGAGCAGGGACACGAACTGGTTGGTCGTCGGCGGGATGACGATGCGCACGGCCTGCGGGATGACGATGGTGACCATGGAGCGCGCGTGCGACATGCCCAGTGAGCGCGCCGCCTCCATCTGCCCCTTGGGCACCGCCTGCAGTCCCGCGCGGAGCGTCTCGGCCATGTAGGCGGAGCCGACGATCGTCAGGCCCAGGATGCCCTGTCCGTAGGTGCCGCCGGGCACCTCGAAGCCCGGCAGGGCCAGTGGCAGGAACAGGATGAACAAGAAGATCAGCAGCGCGGGCAGGCCCCGGAAGATCTCGATGTAGGCGATCGCGATCCACCGGTAGGGCCGCACCGACGACATCCGCATCAGCGCGAACAGCAGGCCGAGCAGGAAGGCGAAGGCGAAGCCGCCCACCGAGTAGATGATCGTGTTCTTCAGCGCGATCGTGAACACGTCCGGCAGCGTCTGTTCCGCCACCTCGGGCTTGGCGAAGTTCTCGCCGAGCTTGACCCACTCGATGCGCAGGGCGAGGAAGACCACGACGGCCGCCAGCACGACGTACTGGACGATCCGGCTGATCTGCTGCTTCTTACGGGGGCTGAGCCCGGTCCGGCCGGGGGGAGCCCCGGCGGGACCGGACGGCTCAGCCGTCGTTGACTGGTCGGTCATGGATCAGCCGAGCTCGCCGGGCTTCTTGCCGAACCACTTCACGAAGATCTGGTCGTAGGTCCCGTCCGACTTGGCCTCGGTGATGGAGTCGTTGATGGTCTTGAGCAGGACCGGGTCGGCGCCCTTCTTCAGGCCGATGCCGTACTGCTCGCCGGTGTCGAGGCTGGCGACCAGCTCGAACTTGTCGGCGATCTCCGGCTTCTTCAGCCAGGTCAGAACGACGGGGAGGTCCTGGACGATCACGTCGACCTGGCCGGACTGCAGGCCCAGCAGCTCCTTGGGGGAGTCGGCGAACTCCTTGGGGTCGAGCCCCTGCTTCTTGACGTAGTCGAGGCCCGTGGTCGAGGCCTGGGCGCCCAGCTTGAGGTTCTTGGCCTTGATCTCCTCCAACGTCTTGACGCCCAGGCCCTTCTTGGCCAGCAGCGCCTGGGTGGCGTCGAAGTAGGGCACGGAGAAGTCGATGTTCGCCTTGCGCTCCGGGGTGATGGTCATGCCCGCGGCGGCCACGTCGCACTTGCCGGCGGCCATCGCCGCGCCGCTCTTGATGACGGCGAAGTCGATGTCGACGATCTCCTGCGTCAGACCGAGCTTCTTGGCCGCCAGGTCGACGATGTCGACGTCGAAGCCGACGACCTTGTTGCCCTCCTTGAACTGGAAGGGCTCGTACGGAAGGTTGGTGCAGGTGGTCAGCTTGCCGGGGGTGACCAGCTTGGGACCACCCGCGGCGGCGGGGGCGCTGGACGAGGCACCGTCACTCGTGCTCGCGCCGGTGGTCCCGCCACCGCCGCAGGCGGACAGGCCGAGCGCACCGGCGACGACCATCGCGCCCACCGCGAGCGCACGGCGGGAAACAAAACTCAGGCCCACGAAGGCCTCCTTACGGTCAATGTCGCATCTCGAACAGCTACCTAAGTGCTGGTGATGCTGCCCCACCTGCATGGCCATGCAGATCACCGATGCGACACAATTCGGACAACAACCACACTCGGAGTCGTCTGATCAATACCCTGTTCGCGGTGTTGATCGTGACGCACCCGTTCATCGAATGGTCAACGACTCCCCTTTGAGCCGACCGTCGTGGCCTCGGACCTGTCGGATCGAGTCCACGGAACATGAAAATAGCCTATATCTGCACTTCAGGCATGTTTCACCGCGCCGCCCCGGGAAACGGGGCCCTCCCCACGGGGGGTGGACTCCCGCGTACGGGACGGCGATCCCGCGGCCGTACCGCCAATCTCCCTAAAAGCGGCAAACCTTAGAAATATTCTTATTTCACCCACGGGGGCCGGTGACGCCGCGGCCGTCCCGGCGGGCGCTTTCCCATCGCCGCCGACGCATTGATCTCCGGGACCCGACTCGGTTACGTTGCCCGGTGTGCGCAACCCCCTGATGCGGCTCACCGGCGCCGCCCTGGCAGGCGCCCTCCTCACCGGCTGCACCGGGCCGGCCCCGCCGCGGCCGGCGGCCGCCCCCGCCACGCCCACCCCCTCCTACGAGCTCGCCCCGCGCCCGGTCCGGCCCGGCGAGCGCCCGGTCCGCGCCGCGCCCGTGACCGACGGCGACGGCCGCTTCCAGGTGATCGGCCTGCAGACCGGCATGAGCGGCTTCTTCGGCACCCACGCCGAATGGCAGGCCAAGGGCCAGTACGTGGTCGTGCGGATCGTCGTGGAGAACCCCGGCCGCGCCAACTCCCGCTTCGACGCCAAGCGGCAGAAGCTCATCACCACCGACGGCAGGACCTTCGGCATCGACAGGTTCGCCCAGGCCATCAAGCGCCAGCCCGACACCCTCCCCCTCGGGGCCGAGGTCAGGATCGAGCTGGACCTGTGGTTCGACATCCCCAAGGAGGCCAAGGTCGCCGCGGTCCAGCTGTTCGGCGACCCGCCGCTCGGCGTCGGCGGGACCACCGACGGCGTCAAGGTGCCCCTGACCTGAACCGGGCGGCCTCCGCCCGGGAAGGGCGGGCCCCCGCGTCCACTATGCGATTCTGAAACAGCGAACACCGCGACATGTGTGTGTTTGACAG
>NZ_JBSFPS010000478.1:0-3360 GCF_053588315.1 Streptosporangium sp. NPDC003464
GTACTGGCGAAGGTGCGCCGCAGATCGTGGAACGTCATGTCCACCGGCACCCCGGCCACGAGGATCGCGGGTCCGAGGATGTCGACGTTGAAGTGGTCGCCGCCGGATCAGGTTGCCGCGCGCCGTCCGGAACAGCGCGTCCTCGGGACTGTGCCGGTCGATGTGCTCGGTCAGCGCGTCGGCCAGGACGTCACGGATGGGGACGTCACGGATGGACGGAATCGAACCTGCGACCCACGGATTATGAGTCGGCTCGATTGGTGCCGCTCAGTGCCGTCAGGTGTTGTTCCGTACCGCCGTTGCCGGAATTCTCCCCATCGTCGTGTCGGCCTGTGCCGACGCATGCCGCGCTGTATCGCATACACGCGAGCAACCGCCGAGCAGTCATCGGTGGACGATGCGCGGCTGATCGTCAGGATGACCTGTTGTCGCTTCGGAAGCGATGCAATGCCTGCTTGACGTGCCTGGATGTGTTTTCGGCAGGCACAGGGTCGAGTTCCTGGGTAGCGCGAACGGGCCGTCCACCGACGCGGTCAATGTGGGCGGGCACCCGGCTGGAGCGGACCGGGGCCGCCGGAAGGGCATTGCGATCTTGCCGAGGGTTTTCGTTTCATTGTGATTCGACCTGCCTGGGTTGACCGATTCCTCTCAGTGCGATCGCCTCACTTGTATCAGTCCGCACAAGGCATTACGTCAGCGTCAAGGCATGACACACAACAGCCCCTCCGATGAAACCCAATCCTGGTCGAGGAAACGCCCTGTGATTCTTCCTATGATGATCAGAAACTGGTCCAGCGCTTCTGGTGTCGGCATCGTGTTGTCGTTTGGCAGATCTGTCCAATGGGCTTCATGCTCGGCCTCGTCGAAGACGCTTCTGTACTCGCCGTCATAGGTGTAGATCGGCTCGTCAAGTTCCTCGATCCCACCGACGTATGAAATTTCAAACACGCGCCGGCCATGGCGGCTGAGCTCCTCCGCGGACGACGCCTGCCCGCCACTGAGGAGAAGGACATGGGACCAGCCGGGTGCATGCGACGTGATCCAGACCCGCTGCGCAGAGCCCGCAGGATCGTATGACCTCATAGCGGTCTGAAAGTCGCACGTCTCTATCGTCTCCGCCGGGAAGTGCAGACCTCGGGCCACCTCGTGACCGTCCGCAATGCTGACCCATAGGGCGCCGAACCTCCTGTCGAGCCCGTGTGCCACCAGAAGACGCTGTTGGTTTTCAGCAGGAAAAAGAGTCATAATTTATCCGGATTCTGTTGCATGAGAGTCCAAAAGAAGAATGAGGAGCCGCTGGCCCATCGTTTGCGCCCCTTGACGGTGGGGTCCAGGTCCATGATCGCCATGTAGGCGCACTTCAGTGCGGCCTGCTCGTTCGGGATCGGAGAAGACCATCTGCTCGGAAGCTCCAGCCGCGAGGACCTCGCCGTCCGCCCGTGCGCACTACGCACTACGAGGCGGAAGCCCCCGACGTTCCTGAATTCATGGCCTGACCTGCTTCTGGAGTTTGAACGTGGCGCGGTACGCGCTGGGACTGGGGCCGATGCGGGAGGCGAAGTGCGAGCGCAGCGTCACGGGTGAGCCGAAGCCGGCCAGGGCGGCGATCCGCTCGACCGGGAGATCAGTGGTCTCCAGCAGTTCCCGGGCATGGTCCAGTCGCGCGGTCAGCAGCCATTTCCGCGGAGTGGTGCCCGTCTGTGCCCGGAACTGCCGGTTGAGGCTGCGTACGCTCAAGTGCGCATGCCGGGCGATGTCGCCCAACGTCAGAGGCAGATGCAGGTTCTCGTGCATCCACTGCAAGGTCGATTGGAGGATCGGGCCGTCGCTTCGGGGAGCGGGGTGCCGGATGATCTGGGCCTGCTCGCCGTCGCGCTGCGGCGGCATCACCACGGTACGTGCGGCATCGGCGGCCGCCGCGGCACCGTGATCGGTGCGGATCATGTGCAGGCACAGATCGAGTCCCGCGGCGGCTCCCGCGGAGGTCAGCACCTGCCCGTTGTCGACGAACAGGACCGCTGGGTCCACCGTGACACGCGGGTAGGACCGGGCGAGATCCTGGGCGGCACGCCAGTGTGTGGTGGCCCGGAGTCCGTCCAACAGCCCGGCGGCGGCGAGGACGAAGGCGCCCGTGCAGATCGACGCGATCCGTGCGCCGTTCCCCGCGGCCGTGCGCAGCAGCTCCAGCACCCGTGGTTCCGGCGGCTGGGAGTGCCGGGCTACGCCCGGCACCACGATCGTGTCGGCGTCGGCGGCCGCGTCGAGCGGGAAGTCGCAGCGCACCTGGAAGCTCGGGACGCCGACAGCGGTGGCGGTGACGTCCTGGTCACCGCAGACCCGGACCGCATACCGAGGTGTTCCGTCAGAACGCCATGCCGCGGAGAACGCCTGACACGGCACCGCCAGATCGAACGCGACGACCCCGTCGAAGGCCAGTACCGCCACCGTGTGCATGGCCAGAACGTATCGCAACACGGCACGCTCGGCCCTGGTCCGGTCATCCCGTCAATCTCGACACTTGGGCCATGGAACGCAGGAACCTCTTGATGGGTATGACCGCCGCGATCACCGCGGCCGCCCTACCGGATACCGTGGCTGCTGCCGCCACGGCGGACTCGTCCGTCGGTGCGCGGCAACGCGTGCACATCGTGTTGTTCGACGGCGTCGAGGAACTGGACTTCGCCGCGCCGCTGGAAACCCTCGACATCGCCGGCAAGTTCGGCGCGCCCATCGAGACGAGGCTGGTCACCGTCGAAGGGCCGCGTAGGGTGACGGCCAGTTGCGGCACGCGGATCGATGTAGGCGCCGACTGGATGCCCGGGGAGGCGGACGTGATCCTGGTGCCGGGCGGCGACGTTCGGGACGCCGGCAGGCCCGGCGTGGCGGCGGAGATCAAGCGCGGAGTGATCCCGACCGCGTTGCGCACGGCCCGCAGACGGGGGCTGACCATGGCGTCGGTGTGTACCGGCGCGCTGCTGCTGGGTGCGGCGGGTCTGGTCCGGGGCCGGCCGTGCACCACGCATCACGGCAGCAAGAAACAGTTGGCTGAGCAGGGCGGCAAGGTCGTCAACGGCCCCGGTGGAGGCATGCTGGGGCCACGCGTGGTCGACGACGGTGACCTGGTCACCTCAGCCGGCGTCACGAGTGGCCTGGAACTGGCCTTGTGGCTCGTCCAACGCGCGTATGGCACGCAGATGTCGATGAATGTCGAGATGGTGCTGGAGTACGAACGCCGCGGCGTCGTCCACGAGGCCCGCCGCCGCGGCTAGGTGTATTGACCTGAGAGGTTAGGAACGCGGCTGGCTGGTGGGTGACCGCCGAGTGCGGTGTGTGCTCGGTGGTGATTGTAGGCGTGGAGCC
>NZ_JBSFPS010000479.1:0-3338 GCF_053588315.1 Streptosporangium sp. NPDC003464
GGAGCTCGCCGACGGTGCCCTCGGTGGCGGCGAGCTCGACGCCCATCCGCAGGCGGCGCCGGACGGTCTCGACGTCGGAGTTGCTCACCAGGCCGACCCGGGGCCCTGCGGGCAGCGGCTGGTAGGCCAGGAGCTGCGCCACGTCGAACTGCTGGATCAGGTCGTCGACCCGGACCACCCCGGCCTGCTCGAACAGCGAGCTCAACACGGTGTCGGGCAGGCCGAGCACGGGCGCGGCGTGGCCGGTGGGCACGCCCTGGGTGGTGCCGCCGCTCTTGACCACCACGATCGGCTTGCGCCGGGAGATCCGCCTGGCCAGGCGGGCGAACTTGCGAGGGTTTCCCAGCGACTCCAGGTAGAGCAGGATCACATCGGTCTGCGGGTCCTCCTCCCAGTATTGGAGCAGGTCGTTGCCCGAGACGTCGGCGCGGTTGCCCGCCGACACGAACGAGGAGATGCCCATGCCGCGCTGGGCCACCCGCTGCAGCAGGGCGGTGCCCAGGGCGCCGGACTGGCTGAAGAACCCGACCCGGCCCCGCCCGGGGATGGTCGCGGCGAGCGTGGCGTTCAGCCGGACCGCCGGATCGGTGTTGGCGACGCCGAGGCAGTTGGGGCCGACGACGCGCAGGCCGTAGGCGCGGGCGATGCGGACCAGCTCATCCTGCCTGGCCCGTCCCTCGGGGCCGGTCTCGCCGAACCCGGAGGAGACCACGATCAGCCCGCGCACGCCTTTCTCCGCGCACTCCTTCACCACCTCGATCACCCCGTCGGCGGGTACGGCCAGCACGGCGAGGTCGACCTCTCCGTCGATGGCCGTCACGCTCGGGTAGGCCCGCACCCCGGCGACGGCCCGCGCCTCGCGGTGCACCGGGTAGACCGGGCCGGTGAAGTCCGCGCCGAGCAGGTTGCGCAGGACGGTCTGGCCGACGCCGCCCGGCTCGCGGCCCGCGCCGACGACCGCCACCGAACCCGGGGAGAGCAGCCGCTCGATCGAGCGGGACTCGGCCCGGTGCTCGCGGGAGGCGGTCACCTCCTGGGCGGTCTCGGTCGGGGTGAGGTCGAGGGTCATCCGGACCACGCCGTCGGCGAAGCGGCTCTGCGCGGTGTAGCCCACCTGCTTGAGCACCGCCATCATCTTCTGGTTGGCGGGCAGCACGTCGGCGACGAAGCGGGCGATCCCCCGCTCCCGGGCGGTCGCGGCCAGATGCTCCAGCAGCACCGAGGCGACCCCCCGCCCCTGGTGGGCGTCCTCGACGAGGAAGGCGACCTCGGCCTCTCCCGGCTCGATCCGGTCATAGCGGATCACCGCCACCATCTCCGTGCCGATCGTCGCGATCAGCGCGACGCGGTCCACGTAGTCGACGTTGGTGAACCAGGTGATCTCACGGTCCGACAGCCGGGGCCGGGGGCCGAAGAACCGGAAATAGATCGACTCCTCGGACAGCCTGGAGTAGAAGGAGCGCAACCGGTCGGCGTCGGCGGGCCGGATCGGGCGCACATGGGCGGTACCGCCGTCCGACAGGACGACATCCGCCTCCCAGTGAGCGGGATACTGAGAAACCTCCACAGTCCCGAGAGTAAACGTGGATCCCACATGACGGACAAGCCGGGCATGTTCCCACAACGCTTGTGCATCGACTACGGTCCCGTGTCCGGTCCGGACCCCATACGCTGGCCTGAAGCTGTTAAGTTTTTCGCGGCTAGAGGCACGTCGGCATCGAAGGCAGCAAGGTGGTGACATCATGACGCGGGTGGTCGTGGTGGGCGATCTCATGACCGACGCGGTCGCACGGGCTCGCTACCCGTTGGCCAGGGCCAGCGACACACCGGCGGTCGTCACCATGCACGGCGGGGGCTCGGGCGCCAACATCGCCTCCTGGCTCGCCGTCGAGGGCGCCGAGGTGGCCTTCATCGGGCGTCGCGGCGCCGACATCACCGGGCGTAACCGCGACATGGAACTGATGGGCTACGGCGTCGACGCCCGCCTCGTCATGGACCCCGAGCGGCCGACCGGCACCTGTGTGGTGCTCGTCACGCACAAGGGCGAGCGCACCATGCTCTCCGACCCGGGGGCGAACGCCGCCCTGTCGCCCGAGGACCTGCCCCGCGACCTGTTCACCCAGGGCGGCCACCTGCACCTGTCGGGCTACACCCTGATCAACGAGGGCTCCCGCGAGGCCGGCCTCGCCTCCCTGGAGATGGCCCGCCGCGCCGGGATGTCCGTCTCGGTCGACTGCTCCTCCTCCGCCCCCCTGGAGCGGACCGGGGCCGAGCCGTTCCTCGAATGGACCCAGAACGCCAAGCTGCTGTTCGCCAACGCCGACCAGGCCAAGGTGCTGACCGGCCGTGACGAGCCCGCCGCCGCCGCGAAGGTGCTCACCGCCTGGTTCCCCCAGGTCGTGGTCAAGCTCAACGACGAGGGCGCGCTGTGGTACACCAACAGCCGCACCGATCCGGTCAAGGTGCCCGCCGAGACCGTGGAGCGCGTGGTCGACGGCACCGGCGCCGGTGACGCCTTCACCGCCGGCTTCCTGCCGGCCTGGCTGGAGGGCAAGCCCCCCGCCGACGCCCTCGCCTCCGGCTGCCGCCTGGCCTCCAGGGCCATCTCCCACCTGGGCGCCCGCCCCCGCCTCTGACCCCGTACGGCCCGCCGTGGCGGGAGCCGTCCTGTCTCGGCAGGGCAGGCGCCGGGCTACCCGCGAAGGCCGGACACCGATGTGAAGTCCCTGGTCGCAGGGGCGCCGGCGGCTCTTGACACGATCGGAGTCAAGACGCGGTCAGCCCGCGGCGCCGGTCCGACCGGCGCGCGCCGGCATCGGTGAGGGATGTGAGCAGGATGGACGTTCGCCTGGTCGGCAACGAGGGGGTCGAGGAACGTCCCGTCGAAGAACTGGCGGCGCTGCTCGGCCGTGAGGACGTCCTGGTCTGGGTGGACATCCCCGGCTGTGACCAGGAGGCCGCGCGCGTGCTGTCGGAGGTGTTCGGCTTCCATCCGATGGCGGTCCGGGACTGCGTCGGGCGTAACCGGGTGCCCAAGGTGCACGCCTACCCGGACCACGCGTTCGTCGTCCTGCACGCCCCCGCCCGGGGCGAGCGCGGCCACGTGCACTACATCGAGCTCGACCAGTTCATCGGCCGGAACTACGTGGTGACCGTCCACGGACCGATCAACCCGGCGGTCGACCCGGGGATCGCCCTGCGTGAGACCCGCGCGGTGCTCACCCGGATCGTGGGGGGGGGCCTGCGCCCCCCCCCCCCCGCCGACAGGTCGGACCCGAACTGTCCGCCCTCAAGGCCCACCCATTGGAATACGTGGGGTCGGGGTATTATAGGAAATG
>NZ_JBSFPS010000480.1:0-3331 GCF_053588315.1 Streptosporangium sp. NPDC003464
CTTCTGGAGGGTCCGCGCGCGGACCCTCCAGAAGGGGCTCGACGTTCCGGTACGGCAGGGCTCAGGCCAGCCGCTTCTCGAAGCAGCAGGAGCCCTCCAGCCGCTCGTAGGGAGGGAAGACCGGGATGGGGACGTACCCCTCCCGCCGGTACACCCGCACGGCGTCCGGCTGGCGGTCTCCGGTCTGCAGGATGATCCGCCTCCCGCCGAGCGCGCGGGCCGCGTCCTCGGCCGCGGCCAGCAGCGGGCGCGCCACGCCCGCGCCCCGGTGGGACGGGACCACGAACATCCGCTTGAGCTCCAGTTCGGCGCCGAGCCGGCGGAGCGCGATGTGCCCGACCGGCAGGTCGGCGCCGAGGTAGGCGACCCCGGTGTAGACGACGGACCCGGGTTCGACGTTCATGCCGCGCGGCAGGTAGTCCACCTTCGAGGCGAGCCGGTCGGCGTACCGGGCGCCCATCTCCTCCTCCATCGCCTCGCGCAGCGCGACGGCCGCGGCGTCGTCCCAGGCGACGGCCCTGACCACGATCACTCCGGCCCTCTCCGCTGATGCGGTCATGTGCGGGACCCCCTGACTCCGGTTGCGGCTACCGGAGAATCCTGGCAGCCCTCGGACCGGCGGCGCCCCCCGGCCCCGCCCTGGCCCCGCCCCGCCCCCCAGCCCCCTTCCAGCCCAGCCCCCTTCCGGTTCCGGCCCAGCCCCCTTCCGGCTCCCTTCCGGCCCCGCTCCCTCCCAGCCCCCTTCCGGCCCCTGTCCTGCTCCCGTCCTGCCCCGGACTTGACACCGGGCCCCGCCTGCCTCACATTTATCTGCGTGACGCAATATCTGCGTCACGCAATATATGTGTCGCGGGCGCGTTCAGCGCGCCCCGCACTCCTTTCCCGAAAGAGTCACGCTCTTGTCCACGCCCGCCCACCCCACCGCCGCCGTCGCGGAGACGGCCTCCCCCGGAGCGGAGACGGTCTCCCCCGGAAAGGGGGCGCTCTCCCCGAGAAGACGGTGGGCCGTCCTCGCCGTCATCCTCAGCGCCGATGTCCTGGACCTCCTCGACGCGACGATCACCAACATCGCCGCCCCCACCATCGCCGACGACCTCCACGGAGGCGAGACCCTCATCCAGTGGCTGGGGGCCGGCTACGCCCTCGCCCTCGGCGTCCTCCTCGTGGTCGGCGGCCGGCTCGGCGACAGATACGGCCGCCGGCGCCTCTTCCTCATCGGGATCACCGGCTTCACGCTCGCCTCGATCGCCTGCGGCCTGGCCGTCACCCCCGCGTCGATCGTCATCGCCCGGCTCCTCCAGGGCGCCTTCGGCGCCCTGCTGATCCCGCAGGGGTTCGGCATCCTCGGCTCGGTCTTCCCGCGCGACCAGATCGGCAAGGCGTTCAGCGCCTTCGCCCCGGTGATGGGGATCTCCGCCGTCGGCGGCCCCATCATGGCCGGCTTCCTCATCGAGGCCGACCTCGCCGGGCTGGGCTGGCGCTCCATGTTCCTGATCAACATCGTGCTCGGCGGCCTCGCGATCCTCGCCGCGGTCAGGCTCCTGCCGAAGGACACCGGCGACCCCGCCACCACCGTCGACGGTGTCGGCTCCGGCCTGCTCGCCGCGGCCATGCTCGGGCTGATCTTCGGCCTGATCGACGGGTCCGCCAGCGGATGGAGGCTCGTCCCCGTCCTGTCCGTCGCCGGCGGTGCCGCCTTCTTCGGCCTGTTCTGCCGGCGTCAGCACACGGCCGCCGCCCCGCTGATCAAGCCGTCGCTGCTGCGCAACCGGGGGTTCACCTCGGGCCTCATCCTCGGCGTCGCCTTCTTCGCCGCGGTCTCCGGCCTGCTCTACGTGCTGTCCCTCTTCATGCAGAACGGCCTCGGCCACCCGCCCCTCAAGACGGCGCTCGGCCTGACGCCGGTCGCGGTGGGCATCGTCGTCGCCTCCATCGCCTCCTACCGGCTCATCGGCCGGCTCGGGCGCGATCTCGTCCTCATCGGCCTGCTCATCACCCTGGCGGGCACCGGCTGGCTGCTCGTCCTCGTCCTGTCGGCCGGGACCTCGGTGGGCCCCTGGACTCTCGTGCCACCGGTCCTGATCATCGGACTGGGCATGGGGACCTGCTTCGGGACCATCTACGACGTCACCATCGGCGACATCGCCCCCGAGGAGGCCGGCAGCGCCGGCGGCTCGCTCAGCGCGGTCCAGCAACTGGCCAACGCCCTGGGGGCAGCCGCGGTGACCACCGTCTACTTCAACACCCTGGCCACCGGCGGCCAGACCCGGGCCGTGATCTGGAGCCTCGCCCTCGTCGCCGCCGTCACCGCCGTCAGCTGCTGTCTCGTCCGGCTGCTGCCCCGCCGGGCACAGCCCCAGGGCCACCACTAGATCTTCTCGTCCACAGCCACACCGACCGTGAAAAGGAAATCCACCATGACCATTCTCGTCACCGGAGCCCGCGGACTCGTCGGCGGCACGCTCCTGACCCTCCTGAGGAGCCGGGGCATCGACGCGCGGGCCGCCTCCGGCAGCCCCGACAAGCTCGACCTGCCCGGAGACGTGCCGACGATGCGATGCCACCTCTCCGACCCGGCCACCTTCCCCGCCGCGCTCAAGGGGGTCACCTCCGTCTTTCTCTACGCCGAGCCGTCGCACATCGACGCGTTCGTCGAGCAGGCCGCCGACGCCGGGGTCCGGCACATCGTGCTGCTGTCGACCAGCGCGGTGCTCGGCCCCGGCGCCGGCGAGGACCCCATCGCCAGGTCACACCTGAAGGTCGAGAGAGCCCTCGCGGCCTCGCCCGTCGAGTCGACGTTCCTGCGGCCGGGTTCCTTCGCGAGCAACGCGCTGCAGTGGTCCTGGCCCATCAAGTCCACCGGGGCGGTGAACCTGCCCTACCCCGACTCCCACACCGACCCCATCCACGAGGCGGACATCGCCGAGGCGGCGCTCGCCGTACTGACCGATCCCCGGCTGAGCGGCGGGAAGTACACCCTGACCGGGCCGGAGTCCGTCACCTTCCGGGAGCAGATCGGCCACATCTCCCGCGCGACGGGCCGGCCCGTCGCCGTCGAGGCCGTCAGCCGCGCGGCGTGGAAGGCGGAGATGGCCGACTACATCCCCGGGAGCTTCGCCGACGCGCTGCTCGACTGGTGGCGCTCCAACGACGGCTCGCCGGTCGAGACCACCCGGACGGTCGAGGAGCTGACCGGCCACCCGGCCCGCGGCTTCGCGGTCTGGGCCGAGGACCACGCGGGCGACTTCACCCGGTAAAGACCCTGCCAGCCCTGCCGCATCCCAAACGGTCATCGTTTTGAGGGAGTCGCAGAGAATCCGATCTATCAGGT
>NZ_JBSFPS010000481.1:0-3316 GCF_053588315.1 Streptosporangium sp. NPDC003464
CTGCGGCCTGCCGACACGGGGAAACGTGCACGAGATCGTCCACGCCGTCGCGCCCGAGGCACGGGTGGCGTACGTCGACAACGACCCGATGGTCGTCGTCCACGCCCAGGCCCTGCTCCAGGACGACCGCCTGACCACGGTGGTCGAGGCCGACGCGCGCCGGCCGGAGCTGCTGCTGTCCCGCCTCCGGCTCACCGGCATGATCGACTTCGACCGCCCCGTGGCGGTCCTCCTCTTCTCGGTGCTACAGGACATCACCGACGACGCGTTGGCCCTGCGGATCGTCACCGACCTCCGGAGGGCGATCGCGCCGGGCAGCTACCTGGCCGTCTCCCACGCGGTCTCCGACATGCGCCCGGAGACGACCGCGAAGCTCGCCGCCCTCTACCAGGACCGCGGTTCGGTCACCGGTCCCCGCCGCGGCAACCTGCGCACCGGTGCCGAGGTCGGACGCTTCTTCGACGGGCTCGCGCTCGTCGAGCCCGGGGTCGTCTACGTCCCCCGGTGGCGTCCCGACGGGACCGGGCCCCACCGGCCGGACTCGGTGTGGGTCGTCGGCGGGGTCGGCCGCAAGGAATAGCCGGTCCCACAGAACAATCGACGTATTTCTCCTATTGCTCGCAATCTGCCATCTACCCATGGGCGCCGCGGTTCTTTAGTCTCACAGGCAACCAAGGAGATGACCGATGAGCGACGCGGCCCGGCGGCCACCGGCAGGCCTGGACACCAGCGTGCCCAACGTCGCCCGGATGAACGACTACTTCCTCGGCGGCAAGGACAACTTCGCGGCCGACCGGGCGGCCGCCGAAGAGGTGCTCGCCATCGCCCCGGAGATCAGGACGATGGCCAAGGAGAGCCAGGCCTTCGTCGGCCGGGCGGTGCGCCATCTCGTCGAGCGGGGCATCACGCAGTTCGTCTCCATCGGGTCGGGGCTGCCCACCCAGCGCAACGTCCACCAGGTCGCCCAGTCCCTCGACCCCGCCGCCCGGGTGCTCTACGTCGCCGACGACCCGGTGGTGCTCTCCCACGCCATGGCCCTGCTGGCCACCGACCCCCGCACCTCCGTGGTCCGGGGCGACCTGCTCCACCCCGACGAGCTGCTGGCCGACCACGAACTGCGGCGGCTCATCGACCTGGAGCGGCCGGTGGCCCTCCTGATCCCCTCGGCGCTCCAGTTCATCCCCGGCGAGGACGGCCCGTTCAAGAGCGTGGCCCTGCTGCGCGACGCGGTGGCCGTCGGCAGCCACCTCGTCATAGCCCACGCCGTCTTCGACACCCGCCCCGAGGCGGCGGGGCCGCTCGTCGACATCTACCGGCGGGTCCTCGGCCGGAGCGAGGACGCCTCGCGCACGCGCAAGCAGGTGCTGCGCTTCTTCGACGGCATGGAGCTCATCGACCCGGGCCTGGTCTACATCCGCCAGTGGCGCCCCGACAACCCGCTCGCCGCCCATCGCCCGGAGAAGGTCTGGACCGTGGCCGGGGTCGCCCGCAAGACCGGCTAGCCGGGATCGGCGCCGGCGCCGATCGAGCGCCACCGCACCGCGGCGCCGCCGGTGGCCGGTGGCCGGTGGCCGGTCGGAGCGTGAGGTCCCGGCCACGGCGCTCACCCCGGTCTCCGGGGCGAGCGCCGCGTCCCGCTCCGGCGGACACCGCCGGTACGCGGACCCGTTCCCGCGTCCGCGGGTCCACCCGGTCAATTCCTCGTGTAGCGCGGCACGAAGCGGCCGCCGCCTCCGCCCAGCTCGTCGGCCGGGATCTCCGCGAGCACCCGGACGACCTTTCCCTCCGTGTTCACGGCGACGACCCGGCGGGGGTCCCGCGTCCGGTCGAGCAGGATGACGTGGGCGTCGTTGTACCAGCCGATGAGCGTGCTGGCCACGGGGACCGGGATCGTGGCCCGCCGCCGGCCGGTCGCGGTGTCCCACAGGCACGCGGTCGCGATCCGGTCCGGGCAGAGGGTGACGAACTGCTTCCCAGCCGGAGAGAACGTGTTCTCGCTGCTGCTGGGTTCGCCCACGGACGGGATGGTGCGGACGGTCTTTCCCCTCAGATCGAACAAGCGCAGACCGGCGCCCGAGCCGCTCGGGAAGCGTACGGCGACGGTGGACTCGCCGGGGGCCCACATGAAGGGGAAATCGCCGATCCCCTTCGTGTCGACCGAGACGACCGTCGCCCTGGCCGTCGCCACGTCGACGACGACGAACCCGAGGACCTGCCTCGTGCCGAGGGCCCGGTCATAGGTCGTCAACAGGACCCGCCTGCCGTCGGAGGACCAGTAGGGGTTGTAGTTCGCCATCGGCTTGCTCACCGTGTGCACCAGGAACTCCTGGCCGGTGGCCCGTTTGATCAGCCGTATGGAGTCGCGGGGACCCGGCGTGTTCGCCTTGATCCAGGGCAGGACCGCCGTCCAGGCCCCGTCCGGCGAGACCAGCGGCTCCTGGTAGGGGCCGATCGACTGGAACTTCTCGTCCTTCGCCTCTCGCGCGAAGGAGTCAGAAACATCCTTCCGAAGGTGCATGTAGGACGTTATGTGGATCGGGTCTCCGGGAGACTCGTGCAGCCTCGTCTTCAGCTCGGGGAGCCGGATCTCCCTGGCCGGGGCGGCGGGCGCGGCCGTTACCTCCCGGATGACGGCCGGGGAGGGGGACGCGGAGACCTCCGCGTCATCGGGGACAGAGCCGCGGATCATGGTGTACACCACCCCGCCGGACAGCAGTGCCACCGCCACGGCCACCCCCGCGAGGAGCGTTCCCCGGCGGCCGCGCCGGGCGGGCGGCGCGCCGGGCACGACGGCGGCCTCGGGGGCTCCGGAGGCGACGGCCGTACCCGCGGTGAGCAGGTCTCCGTCCGGCCGCCGCTCGCGTGCGCCCAGGAGAAGCAGGAGCGCGTCCTTCGCGGTGGGACGCCGTCCGGGGTCCTTGGACAGACACTCCTCCACGAGATCGCGCAGATCGCCGTCGAGGTCGCCGAGGTCGGGGTCCCTGTGCAGAATCCGGTTGACGACCGCCGGGAGCGAGTCCCTGCCGAACGGCGGCTTCCCGGTGGCCGCGAAGACCATGGTCGAACCCCAGGCGAACAGGTCCGCGGAGGGGCCCACCGGGGCGGACTCGAACTGCTCCGGCGCCATGTACGGCGGCGTGCCCACCACGCCGGAGCCGGTGGCCGCGGCGTCCAGCGCGCGGGCGATGCCGAAGTCGATCACTCGGGGCCCGTCCCGGCCGAGCAGCACGTTGCTCGGCTTGAAGTCCCGGTGCACCACGCCCGCTCGATGGATGGCGCTCAGCGCGGTCATCGTGCCCACCGCGAGTCTCCGCAG
>NZ_JBSFPS010000482.1:0-3245 GCF_053588315.1 Streptosporangium sp. NPDC003464
GGCGTCAGTTCGAGGCGGTAGCGGCGGGCGTTGGAGGCGTTGAGCAGCCGCAGCCGGCGGCCGGGCGGGCGCCGGAGGGCAGGCAGGCGGCCTTCGCCCGGGCGGCCCGGACCTACGGGGTGCCGGAGAGCGTGCTGCTCGCGGTCTCCTACCTGGAGTCCCGCTGGGACGCCAACGACGGGCTGCCCAGCGTCTCGGCCGGCTACGGTCCCATGCACCTGGTGGACGTCCGGGCCGATCCGGGACGCCTCGGCCACCGCGGGCAGGACCCGCGCGGCGACGGGAGCCGCCCCCACCCGCCCGCGACCCTCCCGGCCACCACCGCGGCCCCGCCCCCGGACACCCTGCGCCGGGCGGCGGAGCTGACCGGGATCGCCCCCGCCCGGCTGCGCCGGGATCCGGCGGCCAACATCCAGGGCGGCGCGGCCCTGCTGGCCGACCTCCAGCGGCGGGCCGGCGGGCCGGCGGGCACCGACCCGGCGGACTGGTACGGCGCGGTGGCCCGCTACCCGGGGACCGCGGACGCCGGGGCGGGGCGCTTCTTCGCCGACGAGGTCTACGCGACGATCCGCGCCGGCGCGGCCCGCGTGACCGACGACGGCGAGCGGATGGTCCTGCCCGCCGTCCCGGGCCTGTCCCCGTGGCGGCCGCCCGGCCCGGCCGGGCTGCGCCGCGCGCCGGCGCCCGCGCCCGACTGCCCGCCCACCGTCTCCTGCGAATGGATGCCGGCCGCCTACCAGCGGCTCAGGAAAGGCGGCTACGGCAACCACGACCGCTACGACGGCCCCCGCCGGATCGACTACATCGTCATCCACGACGGGGAGACCAGCTACGACGCCATAACCCGGCTGACCAAGGACCCCACCTACCTGAGCTGGCACTTCACCCTGCGCTCCAGCGACGGCCACATCGCCCAGCACCTGCGGGCCACCGACATCGGCTGGCACGCGGGGAACTGGTACGTCAACACCCGCTCCATCGGCCTGGAGCACGAGGGCTACCTGGCCAAAGGCGCCTGGTACACCGAGGCGATGTATCTCGCCTCGGCCAAGCTGGTCGCCCACCTCGCGCGCGAATACGGCGTGCCCCTGGACCGCGCGCACATCATCGGCCACGACAACGTGCCGGGCACCACCCCGGCGACCGTGCGCGGCATGCACCAGGACCCCGGCCCCTACTGGGACTGGGGCCACTACTTCGAACTGCTCGGCAGCCCGCTGACCGGCTCCGCCGACCCCGCCGCGCGCTCGGTGCTGATCAAGCCGGACTACGCCCTCAACCAGCCGCGTTTCACCGGCTGCGGCAAGTCCGGCGAGTGTCCCCCGCGGGGCGCCTCCTCGGTCTGGCTGCACAGCCACCCCTCCGAGGAGGCCCCGCTGGTCAAGGACATCGGCAAACATCCGGCGGGCGCCTCCACCTACAGCGTCTACGACCACGCCGCCCGCGCCTCCACCGGTCAGCGCTACGCGCTCGCCGAGCGCAGGGGCGACTGGACGGCGATCTGGTATCTCGGGCAGAAGGCGTGGTTCCACGACCCCGCGGACGCCCGCACGTCCGTCCCCGCCTCCGGCCCGCTGGTGACGCCCAGGCCCGGTCACGCCCCCGTCAAGGTGTACGGCAGGGCCTACCCCGAGGCGTCGGCCTATCCCAGGGGCGTCCCGCGGCAGGAGCTGGTCCCGCTGCAGTACTCCTTCCCGGCCGGACAGCTCTACAGCCTGGGCATGACGACCCGCGCCGCCTACCTGCGGGCGGGCACCTTCGACCCGGCCGCGCACCGGATCGTCAGGGGTGAGGCCCGCTACCGCCAGATCCAGTTCGGCCACCGGATCATGTTCGTGCGGGCCGCCGACGTGCAGGTGATCACCAAGGAAGACCCCCGGCAGGGAGCTCGGTTGCGCACATCCGCGTCCCGGAGGCGCTAGAGTTTTCTCGTGCCCCGGAGATGTTTCCGGGGATCACGCGGAAGTGGCTCAGTGGTAGAGCATCACCTTGCCAAGGTGAGGGTCGCGGGTTCGAATCCCGTCTTCCGCTCCGGCAGGTCCTCCGGGATCTGACTGGTGGAGTGGCCGAGAGGCGAGGCAACGGCCTGCAAAGCCGTGTACACGGGTTCAAATCCCGTCTCCACCTCAGTGCACGGACATCGGAGTCTCAAGGATCCGGTAAAGTAGCGCACGTGCCGCCGAGGGGAGACCCGACGCAGACACGCGGAAGTGGCTCAGTGGTAGAGCATCACCTTGCCAAGGTGAGGGTCGCGGGTTCGAATCCCGTCTTCCGCTCTGGTTCACCCAAGGACGATTAGCTCAGCGGGAGAGCGCTTCCCTGACACGGAAGAGGTCACAGGTTCAATCCCTGTATCGTCCACCATCAAAGGTCCCCAGGTCTCCGGCCTGGGGACCTTTCTGTTCCGGCGTCCTCTCCGGTGGGCGGACCGGCCCGGTCCGGGGCGGCCCGCACACCACGGATCATCACGATCATTCTTTCGGCACACGACACATCGCCGTAAAGAGGCAACATAGAGGGACGCATGACGTGAAACCGGTTAATCGCTATGTTCGTTTGACCGTGTGGTGAAGGGGGCCAGCCTGTGCAGCGCGTGGTGGTCGATCCGGAGGTGCCCGCGGACGTCGCCGACCTCCTCCGGCGGAACGGACCACTGCTCTCCCGTTTCCGGGCCGGGTGGAGCCCGGCGCCGGAGAACGCCTCCCGGCTCCCCTCGGCCGTCGTGGCGCCCCTCGCCGTGACGGGGGGCATGGCGGCGATCGCCACGATCGCCGGCCTGCCGATCGCGTTCCTGCTGATCCTGGCCAGCATCTATCTCGTGGTCCTCACCTGCGTCTACGTCGCCAGGAAGCCCGCCCCGCACGACGCCGTCGAGCGCGTCCTGCACCGGCACGCGCAGTGGTACAAGGGCGGCTACCTGGTCCTGGAGGACTTCGACTATCCCGCCAGGGAGCTGCTGGGCCGGGTCCAGCGGGCCATCGACCACATCCTCGGCTCCCGGGTCAACGCCATGGGCATGCTCGACAGCGTGCGCAACTCGGTGATGCTGCCGGCCGAGGAGTGGGAGATCGCCCGGCTGCTGACCAAACTGTCGGCGCTGCGGGCCAAGCACCGCGGCCTGGCCCGCGGCGGGAGCACGCCGGAGGTGGTGGCCGCGATGGCGCCGCTGGAACGGGCGCTGGCCGCCAGCGAGGCCGCCGTCGTCGCCCGGGTGGAGGCCCTGGAGCGCTACGCGCGCCACGTCT
>NZ_JBSFPS010000483.1:0-3203 GCF_053588315.1 Streptosporangium sp. NPDC003464
GGTCTACCGGCTCGCCCGGCAGACCATGATCGAAGAACTCGGGATCGAGCCCAACGAGCGCCTGCAGCAGCTGGAATACGCGATCCTCACCTCCGACGAGAGCCTCGACCTGCCGGCGCAGCCCGTCAAGGTCGCCGAGGAGCCACCGGCCCGCGTGCCGCACGTCCCCGGCATGCTCCCCACCGACATCGCCGACTTCACCGGCCGCACCAAGCAGATCGACGACATCCGCCAGCGGCTGACGCTCGCCTCCGGTGACCGGTCCCGCTTCGCCGTACCGATCATCGCGATCGTCGGGAAGGCGGGGATCGGCAAGACCACCGTCGCGGTGCACTCGGCGCACAGCGTCGCCGAGCACTTCCCCGATGGGCAGCTCTACGCCGACCTGCACGGGGGCCTGTCCCGTCCGACCAGCCCGATGCAGGTGCTCGAACGGTTCCTGCGCGTGCTCGGCGTGCCGGGCACCGCGCTCCCCGACGGCCTGGAGGAGCGGGCGGAGATGTACCGCGCCCTGCTCGCCGACCGCAGGATGCTGATCGTGCTGGACGACGCGGGCAACGAGAGCCAGGTCCTGCCGCTGCTGCCCGGCAATCCCGCCTCCGCCGTGATCATCACCAGCCGGAGCAGGCTCGCCGGACTGGCCGGTGCGATCCACGTCGATGTGGACGTCTTCGACTCGAGCCAGTCGATGGACCTGCTCTCCCGGATAGCCGGGGTCGAACGGGTGCAGTCGGAGCCGGAGTCGGCCGCGGCGCTGGCCGAGCTCTGCGGCCAGCTCCCCCTGGCGCTCCGCATCGCCGGCGCGCGGCTGCTGGCACGCCCCCACTGGAGCATCGAGCAGCTGGTGGGACGGCTCGAGGACGAGACCCGCCGGCTTGACGAGCTCAAGCACGGCGACATGGGGATCAGGGCCAGCATCTCGCTGACCTATGACAGCGCCGGCGAGGACGCCCGGCGGCTCTTCCGCCGACTGGCGATCCTGGAGTCGCAGCTCTTCTCCGCCTGGATCAGCGCGGCACTGCTCGACCTGCCCTTCGCCGACGCGCAGGACCTGCTGGACGACCTGGCCGACGCGCAGCTCGTCGAGACCACGGGGGTCGGCCGCGGGGTGCACACCCAGTACCGCTTCCACGACCTCATCCGGGTCTTCGCCCGGGAGCGGCTGGCCGCGGAGGAGTCAGCCGGCGAGCGGAGCGCGGCCCTGGCCCGCGTGCTCGGCGGGCTGCTCTTCCTCGCCGAGGCCGCCCGCCGCCGTGAGTACGGCCCCGACGTCATGATCCACAGCGACGCCTCCCTCTGGTCGCTGCCCAGGGAGCTGGTCGACCAGCTGATCGCGGTGCCGCTCGCCTGGTTCGAGCGTGAGCGCATGATCCTGGTCTCCGGCATCCGGCAGGCGGCGCAGGCGGGCTTCGTCGAGCTCTGCTGGGGCCTGACGATCAACGCGGTGACGTTCTTCGAGGCGCGGGTCTACCTCGACGACTGGCGGGAGACCCACGAGATCGCGCTGGCGGCCACCCGGCACGCCCGGGACAAGCGCGGCCAGGCGGCGGTGCTCCACTCGATGGGCTCGCTGGCCATCACCGAGCAGCGCTTCGACGACGCCCAGCGCGACTTCGAATCGGCGGTCCGGCTGTTCCGGGAGGTCAGCGACGACCGCGGGGTGGCCATGGCCATCCGCAACATCGGCTTCCTCGACCGGATGAACGGCCGCTTCGACGAGGCCGAGGCGCACTACGAATGGGCGCTGACGACCTTCCGCGCCATCGGGGACCAGGTCGCCGCCGCCTACGCCCTCCACAACCTGGCCCAGCTCCGGCTGGAGTTCGACGACTTCGAGGGCGCCAAGCGGCTGCTGTCGGAGGCGCTGCAGCTCAGCGGGAACGGCGGCAGCAGAAGGATGAAGGCCCAGGTCCTCAACCGGATGGGCCGCACCCATCTGCAGTCGGGCGAGCCCGCTCTCGCGGCGCGCATGTTCGACGAGACGCTGACCATCGTCAGGGACATCGGCGACCCCACGGGCGAGGCGTACGCGCTGTACGGGCTGGGCACCGCGCGGCTGCGCCAGGGCATGCTCGCCGAGGCGGAGGGGGCGCTGCGCCATGCCCTGATGATGGCCAGCACCTCCAACCAGCGGCTGGCGGAGGCCCGGGTGCTGGTCGGCCTGGGCGAGCTGGCCATCGCCTCCGGCGGACCGGCCCAGGCCGTGCCCTACTTCCAGCAGGCGCTGTCCCTGTTCCGCCGGATACAGGTCCCGGTCCACGAGGCCCGCACTCTGATCATGCTCGGCGACGCGCACCTGGCCGCAGGCAACAGCGCCGCCGCGCACGACGCGCTGGCCGAGGCGCACGCCCTGGCCGAGAAGCTGGATCCCCCGGTGGCCGAGCAGATACGGGCGCAGCTGGCCGAGAAGGCCCGTGGCCGGGAGGGGTGACAGGAGCCGGTGACGGCCCCCGGGTCCCCACCCGGCCACACCGGCCGGACGCCTGCGCGTCCGCACGGCTGGGCGGTCCCCGGCCCCGCCGACGTCCGGCCGTCCGCCGGAGCTACGGCCGCCCCACCCGCCGCCGCTCCTGCTGGCCGGCTGCCCGGCGGTGCTGCCGGCGCGCCCGCACGCCGCGCCAGATCTCCTGACCGCGGGAGAACCCGCTCTCGGCCAGGTCCACCAGCGTCCGTGTCACCGCCGCCCTGATCGACGGGTAGCGCACCCGCAGCTCCAGCCAGAGGGACTCGGCGCCCCTGGCGACCCGCACCACGACCGAGCGTCCCTGGTCGGCGAGCTCCTGCCGGCGGCGCCGGAGCTCCTCCCGGCTCTCCTCGGCGAGCTGCCGGCCGGCCGCGTCGGCGCTCGAGGTGAGCAGGAGCACCGACACGATGGCGGCGCGGGTCTCCAGCTCCTCGGGCCTGCCCTTCAGGGCTCGCGCGCGCTGCTCCGACCACCAGGTGACCCGTCCGATCGCGGCCCGCCGCATCGGATGCAGGCCCCCGGCGCGCAGCCGCCACCGGTGCGTGCGGGCCGCCTGCGGGACCAGGCACAGCTCGACGGCCGCCGCCACGCCCCGCTCCCAGGTCTCCTCGGAGACCTCGCCGACGACGTCGTACAGCCGGTCGAGCACGCCCCGCACCTCGGCCGGCGACGACCAGGAGGAGCGGGCCGAGCTCCTGTTCGAGGAGGCCTGATGGGAACACCGCGGTATCCCCTGACC
>NZ_JBSFPS010000484.1:0-3079 GCF_053588315.1 Streptosporangium sp. NPDC003464
CTCACGCCGGGACAGGTTGGTCATGCTTCCTCCTGCAGGGGGGTGGTCAGGCACCTCGCCGGATCCTTCCGGCATAGCGGTTCTCAAGATCCCGGTTGTGCTCGTCGCCGCCGACGGTGTTGACCGAGCGGTAGACCGGCGGGGTCTGGCCGGCCTCGATCAGGCCGCGCACCACCTCGGCCACGACCATCTGCGCCAGCAGCGCCGAGGTGATCGTGGAGACCGCGCCGAACGCGCCGCCGTCCGGCAGCGGCATGATCGCGTCGCCGTACGGGGCCCCGTTGTCGAGCACCACGTCGGCGAGATCGAGGAGCTTGCGGCCCGAGGGATGGCGGGAGACCATCGCGGTGCTGTGCTGGACGGAGGTCAGGGCGATCAGGCCGTGCCCCCTTTCCTTGACGATGGAGGCCAGCTCCACCACCGAGCCGTTCACCCCGGAGCTGGAGATCAGCACGAACACGTCCTGCGGCTGGACGGGGGCCAGGTCGTAGAGCCGCCGGGCGATCGCCGGGTCGCGCTCCAGCTCCGAGGGGGCGCCCAGGAGCACCTCCACCGGGGCCCCGCCGTACAGCACGACGTCGCGCAGCGCGAGCCGGTTGGTGGGGACCAGCCCGCCCGCGCGGCCGGCGATCTCCATGGCGATCGCCTCGGAGTGGCCGGAGCCGAAGGCCTGCACCACCCCACCGTCGAGCAGCGACCCGATGATCAGGCCGGCCGCCAGCCTGACCCCGTCTCGCTGCGTCTGGGAGACCTCGTCCGTCAGGGCCCTCACTTCATGGACGTAGTCGGCGGCGCCGATATCCACGGTCAACTCCTCTCCACGCGGTGGCTCTCAAGTGCGCGGACCGTCCGCTCGAACGCCTCGCTGGTCCGCTCGTAGGTGCGCTGCGCGACCGCGACGTAGACGGCGTCGAGGACGAAGAGCTGGGAGTGGACGGCGGCCAGGCCGCCCAGCCTGAAGGTGGTCTCCCGGCTCGCGGTGGTCAGCACCAGGTCGGCCAGCTCGGCCAGCGGGGAGCGGGCGAAGGAGGTGACGGCGACGGTCAGCGCACCCCGGTCGCCGGCCTCGGCGAGCGACTCCAGCACCTCGCGGGTGCGGCCCTGGTGGGAGATCCCGATGGCGACGTCGCCCTCGGCCAGCAGCGCCGCGTCGGCGAGCGCCTCGTGGGCGTCGGCGTGGCTCCAGCAGGGCACCCGGATCCTGCGGAGCCGTCCGCCGATCATGGCGGCCGTCCCGCCGCTGATGGAGACCCCGAAGACCAGCACCCGCCGGGCGGCGACGATCGCGTCGGCGATCTTGGCGACGGTGCCCGCGTCGAGCTGGGCCGCGGTCTCCTGGATGAGCCGGGAGTCGGCGGCGGCCATCACGCCGATCGCCGTGTCGAGCGCGTCGGTCGGGCCGATCTCGCGGCCCACGTTGGCGTCCCAGTTGGCCTGCGCGGCGCGGCCGGTCTCGGTGGCCAGCGCGACCCGGAGCCCGGCGTATCCGGTGAAGCCGAACACCCGGCAGAACCGTGTGACGGTGGCGGGCGAGCTGCCGCTCCGCTCGGCGAGCGCGAGGATCGTGGACCGGGCCGCTCCGGCCGGGTCGGCCAAGATGGCCTCGCCGACCCGGCGAAGGGCCTCGGGCAGCGCGGACGTCTCGGTCTGGATGCGCCCGAGAGCCCCTACCGCCACAGGCATTCCTTTCACCCGCTCAGTGATGGGGTGAAAATTATTCTCAAGCACGGTCCGCGTCAAGACCCTTCGGGGAGCGGGCGCCCTGGACCGTTCCGGCTGCGTCCCGGACCGTTCCGGCTGCGTCCCGAACCGCTCCCGCTACGCCCGGGACCGCTCCGGCGGCGTCGGCGACAGCAGCTCGCGGTCGTCGTCGGACAGGGGCCGGAACACCCGGGCGATCGCGCGTCCGGCCGGGCTCAGCCGGGCCGGACCAGCAGCGCGGCGCTGCCGTAGCTGCCGCCGAACCCGGTCACCAGCGCCGTCTCCCGGCCCGCCCTGAGCTCCCGTACGGCCTGGGCCACGTTGTTGAGCCCGTGGACGTAGCCCTCCGACAGCAGGCCGCCGTGCGGGTTGACCATGGCGTGGCCGCGCCGGAGCAGGAACTCCCCCAGCTCGGCCCGGCCGGCGAGGCCGAAGTCCTCCAGCTGCCGGGGCACCAGCCAGGAGTAGGCGTCGTAGAGCAGCGCCACGTCGACGTCCGCCGGCCGCATGCCCGAGACCTCCCACAGCATCGGGGCGACGTAGGCGGAGAAGACCGCGCTGACGTCGGGCGAGCGGTCCATGGACGAGCAGCCGGGACCGCCTCCCCTGACCACGCTGTGGACGCGGGGGGCGTCGGGCGCGAGCCGTGCGTCCCGGATCACCAGCGCGCAGGCGCCGTCGGTCTCCTGGCAGCAGTCCACGGTCCGCAGCGGCGAGCAGACGTACGGCCGGGCCAGATAGTCCTCCAGGGACAGCGGGTCCCGGCGCAGCGCCCGGGGGTTGGCCGCGGCGTTGTCGCGGGACTGGGCGACGACGGCGTGCAGGTGCTCCTCGGTGAGGGAGGTCTCGTACAGGTAGCGCTGGGCGGCCAGGGCGAACATCGGGAGCGGCCCGGCCATGCCGTAGGGGATGGTGAAGCGCTCCTGGGGGCCGGTGGAGACGGTGTTCATGCGCTTGCCGGAGCGGCCGTTCAACGCCCGGTAGACCAGCACGTTGCGCGCGAGGCCGCAGGCGATCGGCATCGCCGCCTCGGCCAGGATGGAGGCCGCCTGGGTGCCGCCGCCGGCGATGTCGTTGTGCCAGCCCAGCTTCTCGATCCGCAGCGCCCCGGCGACCTGGACGACCGGGGCGGAGTCGTTCAGGTGATAGCTGAGGACCGCGTCGATCTGCCCGGCCTCCATGCGGGCGTCGGCCAGCGCGAGCCGGGACGCCTCGACCGCGAGCTCCAGCTCGGTCCTGCCCGACTCCCGCGTCAGGGCCGTCATCCCGATCCCGGCGACGGCCGCCCTGCCTCTCATCCGACGCCTCTCCTCCGGCTCCTGAGGGTCCGGGACCGAACGCCCTCAGCAGCCGGTCGTACCCCTTGACCGGCACCAGC
>NZ_JBSFPS010000485.1:0-3055 GCF_053588315.1 Streptosporangium sp. NPDC003464
CGAGGGTCGTCCACATCTCACCTACAGCTGGGGCTCGACGTCGCCGGCCTCCCTCGGGGGGAGTCGCCGGGCTCTCGTGGGGGAGGGGTGGGATCCGCCGGCCCGGTGAGGCGGCCGGCCGGGCCGGACGGATCCTCCCGGTGCTACGGCAGGGCGGCCTCGGGACTGTCGACGTAGATCTCGCCGAAGTCGATGACCGGGGTGGAGCCGGCGAAGTTCCGCTCGACCTCAGCCTTCTCGGCCGCGTTCGGATAGGGGTTGGTGCAGCTCACACCCGCGCTCGCACCGGACATCAGGTCGCTGCACCGGCCGGTGCGGCGGTCGGGCAGTCCCAGGATGTGGCCGATCTCATGGGCGGAGATGCGCAGCGGGTTGTGGCCCTGAGCGGTCGCCTGCCTGCCGATCCACACGGTGCCGCGGCCCAGACCGGTGGGCTGGGCGCGGGGCCAGCCGTTGTCGGCCAGCACGACGAAGTCCGCCGGGCTGCCGGCCACCAGGCGCACGTTGACCACGCTGGAGTTCCAGATCTGTGCCGCCTGGTCCACGGCCGAGCGGAACTCGGCCGCCCGGCTGGCGTCGTAGCGGAGCACGCGCACCGCGGACGCCTGCTGCGTGCCGTTCCCGGCGGCCTGGGCGGCCGGCGCCGTCGCCAGGAAGGCGAGTCCCAGGACGAAGGCGACGGTGAGACGGATGATCCTTGACACTTCTGTCAGACCTCCTCGGCCGTTGGGGGGTGCTCGTCAGGACGGGTCAGGACGAGGTGGTGAGGAGGATGATCAGCCGACGGTCAGGGTGAGGCCGTAGACCGACAGGGCCTCGTTGACCGGCTGGTGGTAGGTCGTGCCGCCGCTCCTGCAGTTGCCGGAGCCGCCCGAGGTCATGCCCTGGGCCTGGCTGCCGGAGATGAACGAGCCGCCGGAGTCGCCCGGCTCGGCGCAGGCGCTGGTGCGGGTCAGGCCGCTCACCGTGCCCTGCGGGTAGGTCACGCTGGCGTTGTGCTGCTGGATGGTGCCGCAGCGCCAGCCGGTGGTGGAACCGGAGCGGCAGATCGAGGAGCCGACCACGGCCTGCGTGGAGCCGCGGACGACGACGTTGGCGCCGCCGGACCCCTTCACCCAGGGCCTGGGGGTGTTGCCGGGGGCGGCGACCCAGGCGTAGTCGTTGCCGGGGAACGACGAGCCCTGGAAGGTACCGGTCGGGTTGGTGGTGGAGGCGCCGGCCCTGCCGCAGTGGCCCGCGGTGACGAAGCCGGGCGTGCTCCCCTTGGTGACGGAGAAGCCGATGCTGCAACGGGTGGTGCCGTTGATGTAGTAGGCGTTCCCGCCGATGATGTCGATGAAGGGCTTGGGCTGTTCGGCGGAGACCGTCACGCGGACCGCGTCCTTGTCCACGCCGGCGGCGGCCACGAGGGCCTCGCCCGCGGCCTGCTGCGCGGCCAGGACCACGACGGTGTTGGTCGGCAGATCGACATACCACAGGGAGGCGCCGGCCTTCGCCTGCGCCGGAGCCTGGTCGAGCTGGTCCTTGACCGCGTTGAGCTGCGCCAGGGTGCGGCTGACGACCACGGGCTGGGCGCCCTTGGCCTTGATGGCGTCGGCGGTGGAGGCGTCGCTGGTGGCGACGAGGAGCTGGGAGGCGTCGCCGTTGAGCCAGGCGCCGGCGTACTTGTCGCCGAGCGCGCCGCTCAGGGCGGATTCCGTGGTCATGGCGCGCTCCTCGTTGGCCAGCCGCGCCACGGCCTGCTCGGCGGTGAGGCCGAGGTCGCGCTGGAGGGCGTCGATGACCGAGGGGGACGGCGGCTTGGGGGCGAGGGGAGCGGGCGCTGCGGCGGCGGGTGCCAGGCTGGAGACCATGTACAGGGCGACGGTGGCGGCTCCGGCCAGGAGGGAACCTCGACTGAACATACGCACTCCTTGTGAGGGGTGCTGTCAAGGTATTGGCCGTGCCGCGCCGAGGGATGTGCCAAAAAACCCCTATCACGGTGTTATGGGGCTCGTTACCGATTTACCGGGCTCCGGCGGTCATCGGGTCAGCACCTCGATGAAGCCGGCGACGGAGCGGGCCGAGTCGACCTCCATGATCACTCTGGTGTCCGGAACGCTCCAGCGGGGCGAGCGCGGCGCCTGCCCGGCCCGGACGCGCATCAGGTGCGCGCGCGCCAGCGGTCCGTCGCCCACCACGCGGACCGGGCCGGTCGCGGACGCGGTCGCGAGGCCCGGGTCCAGCAGGATGCCGGCCGCCAGCGGGTCGTGCAGCGGGACGGCCCGGCGCCCCCACCTTCCCCGGTAGGAGTCGAGGTAGGCGTCCAGGATCTCGCAGGCGAAGCGGGCGCGGGCGGTGCCGGCGGCGCGCAGCGGGCCCAGGGCCGCCTCGTCCAGGACCGTCACGCCGGTGACGTTGACGCCGACCGCCACCAGCTCGTTGCGGGGAGCGGACAGGACCGTCCGCGCGGCCGCCGGGTCGTTGACGATGTTGGTGTCGGCCGTCAGCGCCCGGCCCGGCCCGGTGCGGGGACCCGAGCCCCCCATCATCACCACCGAGCGGTAGCCGGTGAGCAGGTCGGGAGCCCTGCGCAGGGCCAGGGCCAGGTTGGTCAGCGGGCCGAGCGCCAGCAGGTCGAGCTCGCCGGGATGCTCGCGGGCGAGCCGTACCAGCAGCTCGGCGCCCGACTCCCCGGTGACCTGCGGCAGCGGGCGGTCGTAGCCCCGGTCCCCGAGACCGTCGGCGCCGTGCGCGCCTGCGGCGGCGGGCGCGCGCCCGGACAGCGCCCGGTCCGCGCCGCGGGCGATCGGCACCTCCAGGCCGAGCAGCCGGGTGACGTAGCCGATGTTGCGCGCGGCGTCCTCCTCGGCACAGTTGCCGAACACCGAGGTGACGGCGGTGATCTCGGCGTCCGGGCGGCCCGCGAGGTAGAGCAGGGCGAGCGCGTCGTCTATGCCGGTGTCGGTGTCGACGACGACGCGGCGGACCTGGCTCATGAGTCCATCCTGGCCGGGACCCGGGCGGGCTAACGAGCTCGCGGGCGCTCTGCGCGAGCTGATGCCCTACATCAAGC
>NZ_JBSFPS010000486.1:0-3045 GCF_053588315.1 Streptosporangium sp. NPDC003464
GTCATCGGGTCATCCCTCGTCTACAGGGGTGGCGGCCCCGCGAGGCGCGGCCCGGGCACTTGAGGCGGCCCGGGCACTTGAGAAGGCGTACTCCACCACCGGGCTCACCTCCGGAGACCTTGAGAAAGGCGGGAAGGGGCACGATGTCCTCCCTCACCACCCTCGACCGGCCGGCCGCCGGGCCGGCCGGCGGCGGCCGTACCGGCCAGGGGTCCCTGAAACGCGAGGCCCGGCGGCGGCGCGGGGCGATCACGCTGTTCCTGGCGCCCTTCTTCGTGCTGTTCGCGGCGGTGCTGGTCGCGCCGCTGGGGTACGCGGTCTGGCTCAGCCTGTTCAGCGAGAAGTCCTCGGGGCTCGGGTTCGGCGGTTCGCAGACCGTCTTCGCCGGGCTGGACAACTACCTCGACACCCTCGCCGACCCGGCCTTCCGCGACGGCTTCGCGGTCATCGCCGGCTACTGCGCGCTGTACATCCCGCTGATGATCGGCGGCGCGCTGCTGCTGGCCCTGCTGCTGGACTCCGGCCTCGCCCGCGTCCGCCGGTTCTTCCAGCTCGTGCTCTTCCTGCCGCACGTCGTACCGGGCATCATCGCCGCGCTCATCTGGATGTATCTCTACCTGCCGGGCGTCAGCCCCGTCGTCGGCGCGCTGGAGTCCGGCGGGATCCGGTGGGACTTCCTGTCCTCCGACAAGGTCCTGGGCTCGGTGGTCAACATCGCGCTGTGGGAGTGGATCGGCTACAACATGATCATTTATTTCGCCGCGCTGCAGGCCATCCCGCGCGAGGTGATCGAGGCCTCCACGGTCGACGGCGCCGGGCCGGTCCGCACGGCGCTGCGCGTCAAGCTCCCGATGATCCGGGGCGCGGTCGTGATGACGATGCTGTTCACGATCATCGGGTCGCTCCAGCTGTTCACCGAGCCGATGATCCTGGCCGACGCCAGCGCCGGCGTGGTCAGCACCTGGACCCCCAACATGTTCGCCTACACCGAGGCGTTCTCCAAGAACGACTACGGCCAGGCCGCCGCCGCCTCGCTGCTGCTGGCCGCGCTCGCCGCCGGCCTGTCCTACGCGGTCACCCGGTTCGGCGCGAGGAGGGGCGCGTGACCAGGCCCGCCTCCCTGTCCCGGGGCGTCGTCAACGTCCTGCTGACCGTCGCGACGGTCTACACGCTGCTGCCGCTCACCTGGCTGCTGTTCGCCTCCACCAAGACCCTGAACGACCTCTACTCCAGCCCGGGGTTCGCCTTCGCCGACTTCAACCTCGGCGCGAACCTCTCCGCCGTCGCGGAGGAGGGCGGCGGGATCTTCTTCCGCTGGTATCTCAACAGCGTCCTGTACGCGGGCGGCGGGGCCCTGCTCGGCACGCTCATCAGCGTGATGGCGGGTTACTGCTTCGACAAGTACGGCTTCCGCGGCAAGGAGAAGCTGTTCGGCGCCGTGCTGCTCGGTGTCCTGGTGCCCGGCACCGCCACCGCCCTGCCGCTGTATCTCCTGGCCTCCAAGGTGGGTGTGGTCAACACCTTCTGGGCGGTGTTCGTCCCGGTCCTGGTCAACCCCTTCGGCGTCTATCTCGCCCGGGTGCTCTCCTCCGGCTACGTGCCCGGCGAGGTGCTGGAGGCCGCCAGGTCCGACGGCGCGGGCGACCTGCGCACCTTCGTCTCGATCGCGCTGCCCATGCTGAAGCCCGCCTTCGTGACGATCTTCCTGTTCCAGTTCACGTCGGTGTGGAACAACTTCTTCCTGCCTCTGGTGATGCTCTCCGACCACAACCTGTTCCCGCTCAGCCTGGGCCTGTTCTCGTGGAACAACCAGGGGACCGCCTTCCCCGAGTTCCACACACTGGTGATCACCGGCTCGCTGCTGTCGGTGGTCCCGCTGCTGGTCGTGTTCGTCTTCCTGCAGCGTTTCTGGCGGGCGGGCATGACGGCGGGCAGCATCAAGTGATCACAAACTCGGGGGGATCGATGTCTCGTCGGCCGCGGGCCGCCATCGCGATGTCCGCGGACGTCGCCGCGCGGCTGCTGGACGGTCCGGTACGGCGGCGCCTGGCGGAGCTGGCCGAGGTGGACGCCTCGCTGGTGGTCACCGACTTCACCGCGCCCGAGGCGCGGAGCGCGCTGGCCGGGGCCGAGGTCCTCTACACCTGCTGGGGCTGCCCGCCCCTGACCGCCGAGGTGCTCGCCGGCGCGCCGCGGCTGCGGGCCGTCGTGCACGCCGCCGGCTCGGTCAAGCACCACATCACCGACGCCTGCTGGGAGCGTGGCCTGCGCGTCTCCTCGGCGGCGATCGCCAACGCGCTGCCCGTCGCGGAGTTCACCCTCGCCGCGATCCTGTTCGCGGGCAAACGCGTGCTGGAGATCGCCCACCTCTACCGGCGCGACCGCGCCGCGCACGACTGGGACCGGCGCTTCCCGGGCTTCGGCAACTACCGCCGCACGGTCGGGATCGTCGGCGCCTCCACGATCGGCCGCCGGGTGATCGAGCTGCTCCGGCCGTTCGACCTGGACGTCCTGGTCAGCGACCCCTATCTGGACGCGGCCGGGGCGGCCCGGCTGGGCGTGCGGTCCGTCGAGCTGGACGAGCTGGTCGCCGGGAGCGACGTGGTGAGCCTGCACGCCCCCGACCTGCCCTCGACCCGCCACATGATCGACGGCCGCCGCCTGGCGCTGATGCGCGACGGCGCCACGCTGATCAACACCGCCCGGGGCGCGCTGGTCGACCAGGCCGCCCTGACCGGCGAGCTGCTGTCCGGCCGGCTGCACGCGGTCATCGACGTGACCGAACCCGAGGTGCCGCCCGCCTCCTCGCCGCTCTACGACCTGCCCAACGTGCTGCTCACCCCGCACATCGCGGGCTCGCTCGGCGGCGAGCTGCGCCGCATGGCCGACGTGGCGCTCGACGAGCTGGAGCGCTACGCCCACGGCCTGCCGTTCCGCTACGGCGTGGCCCCGGAGGCGCTCACCCGCTCCGCCTGATCCCTCTGCTCTCCCCCCATCTCCCTCGGTCCCCCGGGCCGGGGTCCTGCCTGCCTTCTGGTCTCCCCC
>NZ_JBSFPS010000487.1:0-3037 GCF_053588315.1 Streptosporangium sp. NPDC003464
GTCATGATGTCCCCTTCCGTCGCCGTCCGGCACCGGCGACGTGGAGATCGGCCGGCGATCCGCTGTCACGACGCCTGATCACGACCGCTCCGGCCTCGCCGCGTCCGCCCTGCGCGGCCGCGTGCCCGTCGGCGACTCCGGATGCGTCATCGTCATGCTCCCTCCCTCGTTGCGATGTGGGGAGTTCCCCGTTTACCTTAGTGCACGACGAAACGGGGAACTCCCCATATCGATGTCCGCCCAGGGACCACCGAGAGGGGTCCTCGGGCTCTGCCCGCAAAGGATGAGCATGACTCTCGCCTATGAAGATCGCTGCACCATCAACGACCTGATCGCGATGCACGGGCACCTGTGCGACAGCGGAGAACTCGATCGCTTGGACGAGGTGTTCACCGCCGACGTCATCTATGACGTGAGCGATTTCGGGCAGGAAATCTTGAGAGGGGTGGTGGCCTGCGCCGCCGCTGGACGCGCTCTGGGTGAACGCAACCCGGTCGGACACCATGTCACGAACATCGTCCTGAGCGAGCAGACCGACGGCCGGGTACACGCACGCTCCAAGGGCATCGGTATCAACGTCGACGGCACGAGCGGGAGCGTCACCTATGAAGACACCATCGTGCGCGTGGACCAAGGCTGGAGGATCAGCCACCGAAAGGTGCTCGCACGGCGAGTTCCCCTGGGCGGATGATGATCGGTTTTGACGGCCGAAAGGCAGCCATACCCGAGTTGCCGTCCCACCGGGCTCTGCCACGCGGCATGGCGAACCCCCTGCCCATGCGAAGAGCACTGAGCAAGCCGAGTGCCGACGACTTGGCCGAAGTGGCCTGACGGGCCCCGAGTAGGCCCTCCACTTCCGAACGTGACTCCAGCCGCCAGGTAGCCGATCCGTCGGCTTCAGCTCGGCGCCTGAGGGTGTCGGGATTAGACGGCGACCTGAAGGGGTCAACGCATCACCGTCTTTGATGAGGTCAGCGTAGACCTCGGCTGGACTTCGGAAGTCGTGGATCCGGCGAGGCCGGTCGTTGAGCTCGGCGGCGATGCCATCAAGGTCTTCCTGTGTCAGGTGGCGCAGGTCGGCGCTTTTGGCCAGATACTGCCGTAGCAGCCCGTTGTGTTCTCGTTGGTCCCTCGCTGCCAGGGACCGCGCCGTTTGCAGAAGTAGACCGGGACACCGGTGTCGTTGCTGAAGAGGCGATGCTCGGCCATCTCTCGGCCGCGATCCCAGGTCAGCGAACGGCGCATCCGCGGCGACAGGCCGGTGAAGACGCGGGTCAGATGCGGCCGGACCTGCGCGGCCTTGATTCCATCGGGCAGCGCCACCAGCACCACGTAGCGGCTGGTGCGCTCGACCAGGGTGGCGATCGCCGAGGGACGGCTGCCCATCACCAGATCGCCCTCCCCGTGACCGGCGACCAGACCGGTCCCGACCTCGAGCGGACGAGCTTTGATCGAGACCATGTCGCGCAGCCGACCCCGGCCCGAGGCGTGGCGGGCCGTCCGTGGCTAACGCATGGGCCGACCGGTGCGCAACTGCCGCGACAGGTCCCGGTTGATCGCCCGGCGCCGTGGGTCGAACAACGAGCGATAGCTCGTCTCGTGGGAAACCCGCAGGTGCCGGGCCTGGGGAAAACGGCGCCGCAGCCAGCCGACGATCTGCTGGGGTGACCAGCGCCGGGCGAGCTTGTCTTCCACCAGGCCACGTAAATGGAGGTGCTGGGCCAGCTTGGCGGGCTTGGGGCGACATGCCCGCCGACGGGCGTTGTCTTCAGCGTTTCGGGCCCGGTAGTGCTCGCGGCCGCCGTTACGGGCGATCTCCCGGGAGACGGTCGCGGCCGAGCGTCCCAGCCGCCGGGCGATCGCCCGCGCCGAGTGGCCGGCGGCCAGGCCACGGGAGACCTCCTCCCGCTCGGCGACGGCCAGGTGCCGGAGCGAGCCTCGTACGGCAGGAGGCCGGACGCCGCCGGTCTGGGCGAAGAAGCGGCGTACATGCTGCAGCGGAGCACCGACGCCCCGGGCGATGGAGCTCAGCGACTCTCCGCTGCGCCATCGCTGCCAGACCTCGTCTTGCGATCGGGTGATAACCCGTAGTCCCGCACACGCACCTCCACTAATGATCAAGGTCATTGTGCGGTGATGCGTTGACCCCTTGAGAGCGCCGCCTAATCCCGACACGCTTCGAGTGCGACTTAGCGCTTCAGTCGGCGGGAATCGCCCACTGAAGCGCGAATCCATGAACAATTGATCGTTACGGGGCTTCTTCCCCGGTATAGCGCTCCATGATCCGGACTATAGGGTGCATCGGGTGGACATGACCGATCCCGCCACCCGGGACATCCTCGCCAGCTTCGAACGCGCGCGATCCATGCTGTTCAGGCGCCTTGAGGGCCTGACCGACGCCGAGTACCACTGGGAGCCGGTCAGCGACTGCGTCGGCCTGCGCCCCGGCGACGACGGCGTCTTCCGTGTCGACGCGGTCTTTCCGGAGTCGACCCCGGATGCGCCGGACCCCGTCACCACGATCGCCTGGCGCGTCTGGCACATCGGCAATCTCTGCCTGCGTGGCTACGTGATCTACCTCTTCGACGACGCCCCCGAGTTCGGCGAGCGCGACGAGTGGCCGGGCACCGCGAAAGCGGGCATCGAGGCGCTCGCCGAGGACTGGGAGCACTTCATCTCCCGCATCGCCGCCCTCGGCGACCAGCGTCTGCTGGCCCCGATCGGCATGGGTCCCGGCGGTTGGGCCGAGGAGACCTATCTGAAGCTCGCGCTGCACGCTTTGGTCGAGGTCGCGCATCACGGCGGCGAGATCGGCCTGCTGCGCGACCTGTACATACGCCAAGGCGTCTGACAGGGCCTCATCGGGGCAGTGCACACCGCCATGGGCAGGGTTCTGGTGGGAACGGCGTCGTGGACGGATCGGTCGTTGCTGGAGTCTGGCGTGGTGGCCGTCGGTGGATACCAGCCAGACTCCAGCAACGGCCCCCGAGAACAGGGCACACGATCGAACGGGGAACACCCCCTACGCCCCGGTACG
>NZ_JBSFPS010000488.1:0-3027 GCF_053588315.1 Streptosporangium sp. NPDC003464
GCCGGCGGGGCGCGGCCGCGGGCCGGTGGGCCGGGCGGGTCAGCGGTGGCCGGGCACCGGCCTGACCCAGCCCAGGGCGCGTTCGACGGCGCGCCGCCAGTTGTCGTGCTCCATGGTGCGCAGCCCCGGATCCATGCGCGGGCTCCACTGCCCGGCCCGGTGCCAGTTGCGCCGGAGCCCTTCGAGGTCCGCCCAGTATCCGACGGCGAGACCGGCCGCGTAGGCCGCGCCGAGGGAGACCGTCTCCACCGCCATGGGACGCACGACGGGCACGTCCAGCACGTTGGCGATGATCTGCATGAGAAGGTTGTCGGTGGTCATGCCGCCGTCGACCTTGAGCGCCCGCAGCGTCAGGCCCGAGTCGGCGTTCATGGCGTCGACCACCTCGCGGGTCTGCCACGCGGTCGCCTCCAGCACGGCCCGTGCCAGGTGCCCCTTGGTGACGTAGGAGGTCAGCCCCACGATGACCCCCCGGGCCTCGCTGCGCCAGTGCGGCGCGAAGAGCCCGGCGAACGCCGGGACGATGTAGCAGCCCCCGTTGTCCTGCACGCTCCGGGCCAGGGTCTCGATCTCCGGCGCGCTGCTGATGAGACCGAGCCCGTCGCGGAACCACTGCACGAGCGCGCCGGTCACCGCGATCGGCCCCTCCAGCGCGTACACCGCCGGCTCTCCGCCGATCTGGTAGCCGACGGTCGTCAGCAGGCCGTGGCCCGAGCGGACCGGCACGGTGCCGGTGTTGAGCAGCAGGAAGCCGCCCGTGCCGTAGGTGCACTTGGCCTCGCCGGAGGCGAAGCAGGTCTGCCCGAACAGCGCCGCCTGCTGGTCGCCGAGCGCGGCGGCGATCCGCACGCCGGGGAACACCCGCCGGGCGGTGCCGTACGTCTCCGTCGAGGGCCGGATCCGCGGCAGCATCCGGCGTGGGACGCCGAAGAAGGCCAGGAGCCCGTCGTCCCACTCCAGGGTGGTCAGGTCCATCAGCAGGGTGCGGCTGGCGTTGGTGACGTCGGTGACGTGGACACCGCCGTCGGGCCCGCCGGTCAGGTTCCAGATGAGCCAGCTCTCCATCGTCCCGAAGAGCACCTCGCCGCGCTCGGCGCGCTCCCGCAGGCCCGGCGTGCGGTCGAGGAGCCAGCGGATGCGCGGCGCGGAGAAGTAGGCGGCGAGCGGCAGGCCGCAGCGTTCCGGCACGGCCTCCGCGCCCGGCCGGCGGGAGAACTCCTCCACCAGGGCGTCGGTCCGCGTGTCCTGCCACACGACGGCCCGGCCGACGGGGACGCCGGTCCGCCTGTCCCACAGGACGGTCGTCTCCCGCTGGTTGGCGATGCCGACGGCCACCACCTGCTCCGGACCGACGCCGGCCTGGGCGAGCGCCTCGGGCCCGATGCGCTCCAGGTTGCGCCAGATCTCGACGGCGTCGTGCTCGACCCAGCCCGGCCGGGGGAAGTGCTGCCGGTGCTCGCGCTGGGTCACCGAGACGAGATGGCCCCGCTGGTCGAAGAGGATGCACCGCGTCGACGTCGTGCCCTGATCGATGGACATCACGTAGCGCGTGACCATGGGGTCCTCACCTGAACCTCGGCGGCTGCGGGGCGGTCAGCACCGGGACGCCCCGAGATCCCGGGACACGGCACGGGCCGCGTCTCGAACATAAGTCACCAGAACCGGGTTCGGCTGCCCCTTGGTGTCGCAGATCCGCTCCACCGCGCCGGAGATCCCGATGGCCCCCACCACCAGGCCGCCGTAACCCCGGATCGGCGCCGCGACACCCGCCTCTCCCACGGTCATCTCCTCGACCTCGGTGACCCAGCCCACCTCCCGCGCCCGGGACAGCGCCCGGGACAGCGCCCGGGGCGTGGTGATGGTCCGGCGGGTGCGGGCCTCCAGGCCGCCGGCCTGCAGGGCCGAGGCCACCCCGGCGTCGTAGGCGAGCAGCACCTTGCCCAGTGCCGTGGCGTGCATGGGCAGCAGTGACCCGACGTCGAGCGTCTGGAGGGTGTCGTCGGGGCGGAAGACGTGGTGCACCACCAGGACCTGGCCGTCGAGGACCGTCCCGATCCTGACCGCCTCACCGCTCCGCGCGGCCAGGGCGTCGGCCCAGTTGATCGCGCGCGAGCGCAGCTCGTTGACGTCGAGGTAGCTGGTGCCGAGGTGGAGCAGGGCCGCGCCGAGCTGGTATTTGGCCGTCGCCTCGTCCTGCTCCACGAAGCCGACGCGCTGGAGGGTGCGCACGATGCCGTGGGCGGTGCTCCTGGCCAGGCCCAGGGAGCTGGCGATCTCGCCGATGCCCAGCCGGCCGGGGCTCCGGGCGAGCAGCCGCAGGATGGCCGCCCCGCGCTCAATCGACTGGACTGAGCCGGGCATGTGATCGGTGACGGGCGGGACGGCTGTCGTTCGGCAATGTCGGCCCCCATCGAGAGACGGTCTCCGCTCTCCCGGCGCCGCCGGGCATCGAGCGCTGCGCGCAGCCCGCCGATATTACTATCGACTCGCATTCCTGACCAGTGTTCGACATTGTCGTCAGCCTGCCGTTGACCCGGTCCCGTTCCGCGCCTAGCGTCCCGATCAGCCGAGAGGACCGCCCCTTCCTGGCGACTCCCTCCGCGGCCGTCCGTCGGCGGCCCGGCCCCCACGGGGAGCCGTCCGCCGGCAGCCCGGCCCCCACGGGGACCGGACGCGGGCTTGTGACATAACACGGCACCGTGAGGAGGACACATGGCGGAACGACTGAAAGCCAGGGGACTGCTCGGCGAACTGGCCGCCGAGTTCGCGGGCACGCTGATCCTGATCCTGTTCGGGGTGGGCGTCGTGGCGCAGGTCGTCGCGGCCGGCATCGGCGATCACGACAGCATCGCGTGGGCCTGGGGTCTGGGCGTCACCCTGGGCGTCTACACCGCGGCCCGGATCAGCGGGGCGCACCTCAACCCGGCCGTCACGGTCGCGCTGGCGGCCTTCAAGGGCTTCCCCTGGCGCAAGGTCCTGCCGTACGCGCTGGCGCAGACCGTGGGCGCGTTCGTGGCGGTGCTGATC
>NZ_JBSFPS010000489.1:0-3018 GCF_053588315.1 Streptosporangium sp. NPDC003464
CGCGGGGCGCCCGAGGACCGGGCGGGCGCTCCTAGCGGGTGCCGGAGTCCGCGGGGGCGGCCAGGGCCGCGCGTCCGGCCTCCAGCCGGGCGACCGGGATGCGGAACGGCGAGCAGGAGACGTAGTCCAGGCCCACCTCGTGGCAGAAGTGGACCGACTCGGGGTCGCCCCCGTGCTCACCGCAGATGCCCAGCTTGAGGTCGGGACGGGTGGCCCGGCCCTCCTCGGCGGCGATCCGCACGAGCCGGCCGACGCCGTCGCGGTCCAGGGACTCGAACGGGGAGACGCCGAAGACGCCCAGCTCCAGATACTTGGAGAAGAACGCGGCCTCGACGTCGTCCCGGGAGAAGCCCCAGGTCATCTGGGTCAGGTCGTTGGTGCCGAAGGAGAAGAACTCCGCGGCCTCGGCGATCTGCCCGGCGGTCAGCGCCGCGCGGGGCACCTCGATCATCGTGCCGACCAGCGCCTCGACGCCGACCTCGGCGAGGATCGCCCGCGCCTCGTCCTTGACGGTCTCCAGCTCCTGGACGGCGGCGACGAGCGGGATCATGATCTCCGCGCGGGCCCCCGGGACGGCCTTGGCCGCCTCGGCGATCGCCCGGACCTGCATCGCGAACAGGCCGGGGATGACCAGGCCGAGCCGTACGCCGCGCAGGCCGAGCATCGGGTTCTGCTCGTGCAGGCGCTTGACCGCGGCGAGCAGCCGGCGGTCCTTGTCGTCGGCCCCCTCACCGGCGAGGGCGACCTTGACCGCCAGCTCGGTGTAGTCGGGCAGGAACTCGTGCAGCGGCGGGTCGATCAGGCGGATCGTGACGGGCAGGCCCTCCATCGCCTGGAAGATCTCGGTGAAGTCCGCCTTCTGCAGCGGCTCCAGCGCGGCCAGCGCCCGCTCCCGCTCCTCGCCGGAGGTGGCCAGGACCAGGTCCTCGACGAGCTGACGGCGGTCGCCGAGGAACATGTGCTCGGTACGGCACAGCCCGATCCCCTGGGCGCCGAACCGGCGGGCGCGGGCGGCGTCCTCGGCGTTGTCGGCGTTGGCCCGCACCTCCAGCCGCCGGGCACCGTCGGCGTGGCTCATGATGCGGTGCACGGCCTGGACGAGCTCGTCGCCGGTGTCGCCGGTGCCCTCGAAGTACTCCACGACCGAGGAGGCGACCACGGGCACCTCGCCGAGGTAGACGGCGCCGCTGGAGCCGTCGATGGAGATGACGTCCCCCTCGGAGACCACGACGCCGCCGGGGGCGGTGAACCTGCGCTCCTTGGTGGAGACCTCCAGCTCCTCAGCGCCGCAGACGCAGGTCTTGCCCATGCCGCGGGCGACCACGGCCGCGTGCGAGGTCTTGCCGCCGCGGCTCGTCAGGACGCCCTGGGCGGCGATCATGCCGGACAGGTCGTCGGGGTTGGTCTCGTGGCGGACGAGGATGACGGCCTCGCCCTGGGCGGCGAGCTCGACGGCCCGCTCGGAGGAGAAGACCGCCTTGCCGACGGCCGCGCCCGGGGAGGCGTTCATGCCCGTTGTGATCTTCGTGGTCTCCGCGTCCTTGGCGAAGCGCGGGAACATCAGCTGGGCGAGCTGGGCCCCGGTGACCCGGGTCACGGCCTCGTCGAGGTCGATCAGCCCCTGGTCGGCGAGCTGTACGGCGATGCGGAAGGCGGCACCGGCGGTCCGCTTGCCCACCCGGGTCTGGAGCATCCAGAGCTTGCCGCGCTCGACCGTGAACTCGATGTCGCACAGGTCGCGGTAGTGGTTCTCCAGCTTCTCCATGATCTGCATGAGCTCGTCGTAGACGGACTTGTCGATGCCCTCCAGCTCCTGCAGCGACATGGTGTTGCGGATGCCGGCCACCACGTCCTCCCCCTGGGCGTTCTGCAGGTAGTCGCCGTAGACGCCCTGGTGCCCGCTGCCGGGGTCGCGGGTGAAGGCCACGCCGGTGCCGGAGTCCATGCCGCAGTTGCCGAAGACCATCGAGCAGACGTTGACCGCCGTGCCGAGATCGGCCGGGATGCGCTCCTGGCGGCGGTAGAGGACGGCGCGCGGGGCGTTCCAGGAGTCGAAGACCGCCTTGACGGCCATGCGCATCTGCTGGTGCGGGTCGGCGGGGAAGTCCCGTCCGGTCTGGGTGCGGATGATGTCCTTGTAGGTCTCGACGAGCCGCTGGAAGTCGGCCGCCGCCAGGTCCAGGTCGTCGCGGCCGTCCTTGATCTCCTCAAGGGCGTCGTCGAACAGCGCGGCGTCGATGTTCTGGACGGTCTTGCCGAACATCTGGATGAGACGCCGGTAGGAGTCCCAGGCGAAGCGCTCGTTGCCGCCGGACTGCTTGGCCAGGCCGTGCACGGACTGGTCGTTGAGCCCGATGTTGAGGACGGTCTCCATCATGCCGGGCATGGAGAACTTCGCCCCGGAGCGTACGCTCACCAGCAGGGGGTCGTCGGCCTGGCCCAGGCGGCGGCCCATCCGCTCCTCCAGCGCGGCCAGGTGCCGGGAGACCTCCTCCTCCAGGCCCGCGGGGAGCTCGCCGTCCGCCAGGAACCGGCGGCACGCGTCGGTGGTGATGGTGAAGCCGGGGGGCACCGGCAGCCCGAGATTGGTCATCTCAGCCAGGTTGGCACCCTTACCGCCGAGCAGATCCTTGAGATCTTTGTTGCCCTCGGTGAAGTCGTAAACGTACTTGGGCACGGTTGCTCCTTCTGCGACTTCAAATGACGTGTGGTTCCGCCTCACTTCGGACTCTACCGACGAATAAGATGATGAAACGTCACCCAAGGTGTTGAGGTGTATTCACGCACGTCAGACCCCATGGAGCGGTCTAATCCAATTCAAATCGGAGTCAAATCAACATCGATATCGGCCGCCCGGAGAATTGGTATAAACCAATTGGTGTAAACCAATTGTCTCAACATTCAAACACGTTCACCGCCGGTTCAGGCCCTGGGGTACGGGGCCGGGCCCGCCCGGGAAAAGCGACGGCCGGCGGGCCCCGCCGGGCCCCCCCCCCACACCCGGGGGGACGGAGCGGG
>NZ_JBSFPS010000490.1:0-2994 GCF_053588315.1 Streptosporangium sp. NPDC003464
GCAGGAAGAGGGCGTAGTCGATACCGACGCCCAGGCCGATCATCGTCGCCATGATGGACGCCTGCTTGGGGACGTCCACGATGTGGCCGAGCAGGCTGATCACGCCCAGGCCGGTGGCGATGCTGACCAGCGCCGTGAAGATCGGGATCATCGCGGCCACCAGCGTGCCGAAGGCGAACAGCAGCACCAGCAGCGCGCAGACCACGCCGATGATCTCGCTGGTCCCGGTCTTGATCTCCTTGTCGGCCGGGGTGGACGCGTCGGCGGGCACCGCCTCGATGCCCAGCTCGCGCACGGGCCCGGCCGCCTCCGACAGCCGCCGGGTGGTCTCGGCGAGCTTGCTGTTGTCGTGCCCCTTGAGCTTGACCGTGATGAGGCCGATCTGCAGGCTGGGCGCCAGACCGCCGACCCGGTAGGGGGTCAGGACCTCCGCCACGTGCGGGACCTTCCGGAGCTCCGTCATCGCCCGCTCCACCGCGAGCTTGCGGGGCTTGGCGACGAGGGGGCCGTCGGCGGAGTAGAGCACGATCTGGACCGTGCCGCCCGGGTCGTAGCCGGGGCCGAAGCCGTCGCGCATCAGGTCGTGGGCCCGCTGCGCGTCCGTGCCGGGTATGGTCACGTTGTTGCTCACGGGACCGGCGAACACGATCGACCCCGCGGTCAGCAGCACCGCCGCGGCCACCCAGAGTGCCAGCACGATCTTGCCGTGCCTCGCGCACCAACTCCCCAGTCGCCCCAGCAAGCCAGACATCGGTGACCGCCCTGTTCAAGACTGAAATGCGCCTGAAACGCCGTCCTGTACGGTCGTACAGAACCTACGATCAAGCGTAGGCGCGGACATTCCAGAATGCTCTAGAACACGTGGGAATGAGACGATGACCACACTTGAGCACGGCTACGACACACGGCGCCGGATTCTCGACGCCGCCCGCCGGCTCTTCGCCGAGCGCGGTTACGCCGCGACCTCGCTGGCCGACATCGCCTCGGCCGTCGGGCTGACGAAGACCGCCGTCGCCTACCATTTCCACCCGAAGGACCGGCTGGCCACCGAGTTGCTCGCGCCCGCGGCCGAGGACATCGTGGCCCTGCTGGAGACCGACCTCGGCGGCGAGCGCCAGTTCGTCGAGGCGCTGGTGACCTTCGTGGTCCGGCACCGGGCCATCATCCGCCTGATCATGGAGGACATCAGCGGCGCCGACGACGCCCCGCCCGGCTCCCCCGGCGAGGCCATCCGCGCCTTCCGCGACGCGATCTACACCCGTCTGGCCCCGGCGGACCCGGACCCCGCCGGGCGGGTGCGGGCCTGGGCTCTCCTGGGCGCCCTGCAGTGCGTGGTGGTCAAGACGATCGACCTGCCGGAGGAGGTCGTCCGGGAGACCCTGCTCGACACCGCCCGCGCCATGCACGGCCCGCCGGCCTGACCCACGCCCTCCGCACGGGGTCGCCCGTACGGAACCGCCCGCCGTACGGGGCCGCTCAGTCCCACCCGTCGTACGGGGTCGTCTGTACGGGGCCGCCCTCCGCACGGGGCCGCTCAGTCCCGCCCCGCGGCCGGGGCGGAGCCGAGCACCTCCGAGACCGTCGGGTCCACCGGGGTGGCCGTCTCGCCGGGGTCGGGGCCGGGACCGCCCTGCCCTCCGACGCCGACCGTGATCACGACCACCGCGCCCGGCCGGGCACAGCCCCCGGACGCGCCCCGCTGGGCCAGCACCACACCGGACTTCGACGGGTCGGCGACGAGGCGGGGACGCACCCGCACGGTGAAGCCCGCCCCGCTGAGCGCGCCGCGCGCGTCGGCCTCCGTCCGGCCGACGACCGAGGGCACCTCGGCCCCGCGCCTGGACACCACGAGCGTCACCACGCCACCCGAGGAGACCCGCTCGCCCGCCCCGGGGGTGCTGGCGAGGACCTGGCCCGCCGGACCTGCCGAGCAGCGCGTGGTGACCCCTCCCGGCACCAGCCCCGCCCGGGTGACGGCGGCCTCGGCCTGCTCCCTGCGGAGGCCGGTCAGCACCGGCACCGTCACCCCCGCGGAGACCGCCAGGTCGACTTCCGTCCCCTTGGCCACCAGCGTCCCGGCCTCCGGCCGGCTGCTGAGCACCTGCCCGATCCGGCGGTCGGAGTCGGTCGCGGTGAGGGCCCCGGCGACCAGGCCGGCCTTCTCGATCAGGCGCAGCGCCTCGGAACGGTCCAGCCCGGCCAGGGCCGGCACCGCGACCCCGGCGGCCGCCGGAGGCGTCGGGGACGCCTGGGACGGAGGGGCCGCGCTCCTCGTGCCCGTGCCCGGCGGGTCGCCCGGACGGGCCGCCCTGGCCGGCAGCGGGGTGAGCTCCACCCGCGCGCCGGGCACCCCCGCCGACGCCTTCGGCCTGTCCGGCCCAGGCTGCCCGTCGCCGCCGCTCAGCGCCGGGACCAGCACCGCGGCCAGCACGGCCGCGCTCACCAGCAGCGCCCCCGACACCGCGACCGAGGCCCTGGTGGCCGCCCGCCCCGGACGGGTCCGCGGCTCGGCCGGCTCGCCGGGACCGCCGCGGGGGCCGCGGGCCGACGGCGCGGGCCGGGCCTGGCCGGGCGGGGACCCGTACCTGGCCGGGCCCGGCCAGGTCCCGGGCAGATCGGGGCCCGGGACCGGCGAGGACCACGGCGCCTCCGGCCCTACGGCGTCGTCCCCGAGCAGCGCGAGCAGCAGTTCCCGGCTGCTGGGGCGGTTGCCGGGGTCCTTCTCCAGACAGCCGGCGACCAGCGCGCCGAGCCGCCCGTCGAGGCAGCCCAGCTCCGGTGGCGCGGTGAGGATTCGGTGCAGCACGGCCGCGATCGAGTCCTGCCCGAACGGGGCATGGGCGTTGGCGGCGAAGCAGATCGTGGCGCCCCAGGAGAAGACGTCGGCCGCCGGCCGGATCCCGGCCCCCTTCACCTGCTCGGGCGCCATGTAGGCGGGTGTGCCCGCGCCGCGCCCGCTCTGCGTGGCTCCCGCGTCCAGTGCGCGGGCCAGGC
>NZ_JBSFPS010000491.1:0-2895 GCF_053588315.1 Streptosporangium sp. NPDC003464
GACCCGTGGGGCTTCGGCAACTCCCTGGAGTGGGCGACCTCCTGCCCGCCGCCGCGGCACAACTTCACCTCGCTGCCGCGCATCCGCTCCGAGCGTCCGGCGTTCGACCTCAGATACCCCTACGCCTCGGCCCCGCGTGAGCTGCAGGAGGAGACCCGATGAAAGTCCAGGGTTGGTTGTTCATCCTCTGCGGAATCTTCTTCGCCGCAGTGGACGTCGTCTACTGGTTCTGGTCGAGGGAGCCGGTCGGCACGACGGCGATGGCCATCTCGGTGGGCTTCGCCTTCATGATCGGCTACTACCTGATGTACACGGCCCGCCGCATCGGCGACCAGCCGGAGGACAACAAGCAGGCCGAGATCAGCGACGGCGCCGGGGAGCTCGGCTTCTTCAGCCCGCACAGCTGGTGGCCGCTGTTCGTCTGCCTGGCCGTCTCGCTCGCCGCGGTCGGGCTGGTCATCGGCTGGTGGCTGTTCATCATCGGCGTCTTCGCGATCATCATGAGCATGATCGGGTTCGTCTTCGAGTACTACCGGGGTCACTTCTCGCACTGATCCCGGCCGATCTCCGCTGAGAGGCGGGCCACGGAATCTTCCGTGGCCCGCTTTTTTGCGTTTGTTGGCTGTTCATGAGGCATGCCGTACGTGGTGCTCCGCTTACTCCGGGTAATAACAGAATCAGTCGATCAGTCCGGGACGGGGGAATTCACGTGAGGCAGGCGATCCGCGGTTCGAGCCAGGGGGCCGGGCTGCTGGCCTTGGTGCTGGTGACCTCATGCTCGGCCGGCACCGGCACCGACGTACGGGGCGGACCGACCCCCGCGAGCCACGCCGACGCCACCGTCACCGTGCTGCCCATCGACAGGACCGGCAGGGTGCCGACCGACACCACCGTCCTGGTGGCCGCCCACGGGGGGACCCTGAAGAAGGTCACCGTGAAGGGCCGCGGCGGTCTCCTGCCGGGCACGCTGAGCGCCGACGGCACCCAGTGGCGCAGCCGGGGCACCGCGGCCCCCGGCACCTCCTACCAGGTCAGCGCCACCGCGGTGAACCCGGCCGGCAAGGTCACCCAGACCACCACCTCCTTCTCCACCGTCAAGGCCGACAAGACCTTCGCCATCGAGACCTTCGTCCCCAACAAGGACATGACAGGTCTCACCGTCGGCGTCGGCATGCCGGTGATGATCACTTTCGACCAGCCCATCACCGACCGCGTCTCGGTGGAGCGCAACCTGCTGGTCCACACCTCCAAACCGGTCTTCGGGGCGTGGCACTGGTTCGACGACAAGACGGTGCACTTCCGCCCCAAGGAGTTCTGGCCGGCCCACACCAAGGTCCGGGTCGAGGCCCGCCTGGCCGGCGTGCGCGGCGGCGAGGGCCTGTACGGCGCGCGGAACCAGCGCATCGAATTCAAGATCGGCCGTTCCCAGATCACCCGGGGGAGCACCGACTCCCACCACCTGACCGTCAGGCGCGACGGCAGGAGGGTCCGCGAGATGCCGATGAGCGCGGGCCAGGGCGGGACCTGGAAGTACTACACGACCAGCGGCATCCACCTGGCCATGTCCCGCGAGCCCGTCACCGTCATGACCTCGCCCGGGATCGGGCCCGGCCAGGCGGGCTACTACCAGATGACGGTCTACAACACCGTCCGCATCTCCAACAGCGGCGAATACGTCCACAGCGCCCCGTGGTCGGTGGGCTCGCAGGGCAACTCCAACGTCAGCCACGGCTGTGTCAACGTCAGCCCGGCGAACGCCAAGTGGTTCATCGACAACACCCTGATCGGCGACCCGATCATCATCACCGGCTCGCCCCGGGTACTGGAGCCCACCAACGGCTGGGGGCACTGGCAGGAGAACTGGAAGCAGTGGCTCAAGTGGAGCAGCGTCAAGCACTTCACCACCGAGGCCCGCTGACCGCGCCTGCGCGGGCCCCTGGGGGTGCCGTACGGCCCGCCCGCTCCCTGGACCGGGCGAGGGGCGGCACAGGCGTGAGGAGCCGTGAGAAGTCCCCAGGGCGGTCCTGGGAGAGTCCTGGGCCGTGCCGGTGGGACCGGAGGAGCAGGGCTCGGCCGGGGTGGCCGGGGTGGCCGGCGGGCGCGGTGAGGCGTGGAAGCCGCTGAGGAGGCCGTACGGCCCGCCCGACGGGACGTGGGTCCTGGGGGGAGGGGTTGGGGCGTAGGAGCACCTCAGGGGCCGTCTCGGGGACGCCGGGGACCGGTCCGGGAGGCGACGTGGGCCGTCGGGAGCCGCCCGCGGGAGCGCCGGGGGACCGTTCCGGGCGGCGCGGGCGACCCGTCCCGGGAAAGCGACAGGGCCCGGACACCGAGGTGTCCGGGCCCTGTCCGTAGCGGATCAGTGGCGGGTGAGGGACTTGTCTTCCTCGCCCGCGCCGATGGCCGCGTGCTCGTCGTGACCGTGGTCACCGTCGAGCGGGATCTTCTCGCCGCCGTAGGCATTGCTCATCTTGGCGCGGAGCTTGCCGAGCGGGCCGCGCATCCCCTTGGGCGGGATGCCGTCGCTGTCGACGTCGGTACCGGTGATCACCGGGATCGCCGACTTGCCCCGGACGTGGGCCTCGATGGCCTCGTTCGGCGGGACGTGGACCTCGATGTATTCACCCGAGGGCAGGCGCTTGATGACGCCGGACTCCACGCCGTGCCCGATGACCGCGGCGTCGCTGCGCTGCAGGCCCAGGCAGACCCGGTAGGTGATCATGTAGGCCACCGCCGGGCCGACGAAGATCAGCACCCGGCCGACGTAGGTCGTCCAGTTCAGCGAGACGTGGAAGAACGAGGCGATCTCGTCGTTGGCGCCCAGCAGCCACAGGATGCCGTAGAAGGTGACCGCCGACATGCCGATCGAGGTGCGGAGCGGGTTGTTGCGGGGACGCT
>NZ_JBSFPS010000492.1:0-2891 GCF_053588315.1 Streptosporangium sp. NPDC003464
AGCAGGCCGACGCCGCCGAGCAGGCGGGCCGTGCCGTCGGAGGAGTCCGCGCTCCCGGCGGCCGCGGCCGGCGCCACCGACGGCGCGGCGCCGGTGGCCGAGGCGGCCGCCGACGGGCTCGCGGAGACCGCGCCGTGGCCGTCGCCCTCGGCGGAGGCGGGCGTGAGCTTCAGCACCGGGGCCGGGCGCTCGGGCTCGGAGCCGTCGGCCTTGGGCTCGTCGGCCCACTTCACGACCTCGCCGCCGGTGTAGGTCTGGGTCGCGGGGAAGACGAGGTGGTCGGTGTCCTTGGGCAGCGCGCCCATGGACACCTCGAACTCCTGGAACTGGCCGGGCTCGATCTTCCCGCCCGACCAGGTGACCTTCGTGACGGCCTCGGTGATCTCGCCGTACTCGGTGGTGACCGGCTTGGGCAGCTTGCCCTCGGTCACCTTGACCTCCCAGCCGGGCAGCGGCTTGACCGAGACGAACGCCAGCGGGTGGTCGGTGGGGAAGGCGACCTCGACCTTGCTGGTCGAGGCGTCGTCACGCTCGTTCGGGACCCTGAAGGCGACCTTGGTGAAGCCGCCCTGTACGGCGCTACCGGGATTGACGGTCACGTGGGCGAGGGCGGGAAGGGCCAGGCCGAGGGTGAGGGCGGTGACGCCGGCAGCGACGGCCACGGTGCGGCGGCAGGCAGAGGAAAGCGACATGGGGGTTCTCCACTTCGAATTTCGATTCCGGGATCTTCCGGACACGCCGGACGTGCGGGGACTCCGACCGGCCAGGACGTGCGGTGAGCGCCGCGCGTGAGGACGTGCCGTGAGGACACGCGGTGGGCGCCGCGCGTGTCAGGGCGTGTGGTGGATCCCGGGCACGCCGGGACGTGCGGGGAACCTCCCCGCGTCAGGACGCGCGGGAAGGGCGGGCGGGAAGGTCAGACGGCGGGCAGTGGAGGGCCGCGCCGGCTGACGGTGTGACGGAGGGGGCTCCGCGCGGGGGCGGGCACGTCGGCGGCCCCGGCCGCGCGGGCGGGCGGGGCGGGCGCCGTGGGGGAGGGCAGCAGCAGGAGCAGCGCGCCCAGGCGCCGTCCGGCCGCGCGCAGCAGCGCCCACAGGGCGGCCTCGCCGCGCGCCAGCCACCAGCCGGTGACCAGCGTGGCGGTGAGGTGCGCGATCAGCATGCCCAGGCCCTCGCCCAGCCCCTGACCGTGCGGGTGCGCGGTCAGGGCGATCCCCGAGGGGTCGCCGTAGGCGAACAGCTCGTGCAGGAACAGCTGCATGGCCGACAGCCCCACGCTGATCGTCGTGGTGGAGCGTTCGCGCCCGGCGAGCAGCACGGCCAGGGCCGTGACCGCCGAGGTCCCGGTGACCATCGCCCACGGGGCGGGTCCCGAACCGCCGGCGGCCAGGTGGCCGAGGGCGGCGAGCATCACGCAGACGGCCGAGAAGGCGGCCGCGCGCATGACGCGTAACGGGAGTCGGGCACGCATGATGCCCCACATGTTATAGATTCCCACGCCTCCGCAACGCCTGCCGTTTCAAGTTGTTTGTCGCTAAGGTTGCCGCGATCGTGACAAGTGCTCCGAGCCGAGGTGGTGGTGATGCGGCACTTCTCCGGGCTGCTGATCGGGTTGATCATGACGGCCGCCCTGCTGCCCGGCGGGGGCTGGGCGGTGCAGGAGGCCGGGGCGAACGTGATCGCGCTCTCCGGCGAGAGCGGTCCGGCGACCTGGGTGGCGCTCGGCGCCATGGCCGCGGTCGGCCTGCTGTTCGGCCTGGTGGTCGCCGGCCGGGTCTCCCCGCTGGCGGCCTTCGTCCCGTCGATGGTCCTGCTGTCCTGGAACGTGGTCTACGCCCTCGACGCCAGACGTGCCGCCGGCCTGCTGTCCGATGTCGTCTCCCTCCACGAGGCCCTCGCCCCGGCCGGCCGGGGCATGGGACTGCTGCTCGCCAACGGCGTCTACGCCCTCCTCGGCGTCGCGCTGTTCGTCCCCGTCCTGATGCCCTCGCGCTGGTCCGGCCGGGCCCACGACGACGATGACGACTACGAGCGCTCCGAGGAGCAGAGCTACTACTAGCGGTGCCGCCAAACCCGTGAATGATCCTGATGCGGTGTCGAATGAGCATGAAGAGAGCATCTAGGGTCTTGTGAGGAGTTAAGCCGGTTTTCGGGAGGGAAGCCCGATGTTGAATGACATGATCGCCTTTGCGGTCGCTTCCCTGCTGGTGTCCATGATTCCCGGGCCCACCACCGTGGTGATCCTGCGGCAGTCCATCCGCGCGGGCCGGTCGGCGGGGGGGGTGACCGTGCTGGGCAACGAGACCGGCTGGCTGGTGTGGTGCCTGACGGCCGCCTTCGGCCTGTCCGCGCTGCTGCTCGTCTCCGAGCTCGCCTTCGACATCATGCGGATCGTCGGCGCGATCGTGCTGGTCTGGTTCGGCGTGAGGATGCTGTGGCAGGCGCGGGGCGGCCCGGTCGAAGACCTGGCCGCGTCATCGGCCGTCGGGCCCTCGCTGTGGAGCTGCTACCGGTCCGGGCTGTTGACCAACCTGGCCAATCCGAAAGCCGGCGTGTTCGCGCTGTCCTTCCTGCCGCAGTTCGTGCCCGAAGGGGCGCCGGCGCTGCCGATGCTGCTGCTCCTGGCGGTGGCCTCGGCCCTCATCGACCTGGCCTGGTATCTGGGGATCGTCCGGCTGGTCGGTGCAGCCGAGCGATTCTTCAGGCGGCCCGCCGTACGCCGTTACCTGGAGTACGTGTCAGGAACCCTGCTGATCGGTCTGGCCGTCCGCCTCGCTCTGACGGCCAAGCCCTAGCTGTATTGACCTGAGAGGTTAGGAACGCGGCTGGCTGGTGGGTGACCGCCGAGTGCGGTGTGTGCTCGGTGGTGATTGTAGGCGTGGAGCCAGGGC
>NZ_JBSFPS010000493.1:0-2871 GCF_053588315.1 Streptosporangium sp. NPDC003464
TCACCGTCGACCTCGCCGCCAGTAAGCGCACCTCCGCAGACTTCACCGTCGCCTCCGCCTGGGCCATCAGCCCCGACGGCGACCTCATCCTCCTGCACAACAGGAGAGCGGCAACCGGGAGGGCGAGCTGCAGGTGCGGCTGACCGCCCAGCGCATCCTGGCCGCCCACCTGCGTGACGACCGCCCCGCCGACCAGCGCTCCACACTCCCGGCCGCACCGGCCTTCTGGGAGGGGATGAGCCTGGACCTGACCGGCGCCACCCTCATCGACCTGGATCTGGCCGACAGCCATGTCACCGACGCCGTCTTCGACAAGACGACCTTCACCGGGCTCACCCGGTTCAACGCGGCGACCTTCACCGAGGACGCCCGATTCGACGGAGCAACCTTCACCAAGCGCCCTGGGCTGAGTGGAGCTGTGGTGGTCGATCCTGGGGCCGCTCATGTGTGGCCGGACGGATGGGGGCTGGAGACGACCCCAGAGGGAACCGGCCGTCTGATCCGAGACGAGGCAGACCGCGACCCGGTAGGGGAGAACTGACCGCAGGCCGCAGGCCGCAGACCGGAGGCGGCCCCAAGTCTTATACCGGACAGTGCGTCAATTCTGTCCGGTGTGCCCACCGCCGTTGCCCCTTTCTCCCGTACTTGGTCTGCCCCCCTTTCCGGCTTACTTGGTCTGCCCCTCTGACGATGCCCAGGGGCTTCCGCAGAGAACTGGCCGGTCCGGGACAAGCTCGTTGGGAGAAGATCAGCTGGTAACGGGTTCGTGACACCTTGGCGCGCTATCGACCGTAGACGGCAATCTTGGAAGGGTGTCGACTTCCCCCTCCTCCTCCCAGCCCGCGAGCGTGCCACCGACGCCGGTTCGACACCATCGGCGCCGGGTGGTGGCGGCCGTGGTCGTGGCCGTATCGGTGCTGGCACTGGCCATCGGGCTGGTGGGGTTCTTCGCCGATCCGCTGCACCTGCCGGATGCGGTGCTGGACGTGCTGGACAAGCGGGCCAGCGTGCTCAGCCTGTTCGTCGGCATCGCGGGCCTGGCGGTGGCCGGGGTGGGCCTGCTGCGCCAGCAGCCCCCGCCATCGTCCGATGCGCCCGCCGCGCCTGCTGTCTCCTCCTCCGGGCCGGGGTCGCCGGTGGTCGGCGGGGCGATGTCGGGCGGCATGGTCGTCGGGCAGGTCTCCGGTGGCACGACAGCCGGCCCGGGCGGCGCCGCGGCCGGTGGAGAGCGGGCTGTGGCCGTGGCCGGCGACCTCACCGCCGGAATGCTCATCACGGGCGACGGGGCCACGATCACCACGACGGCCGCCCAGATGCGGCCACCGCTGCCGCCCATCGGCGCGGTGGAGGTGCCGACGGCCGGGCTGGCCGGGCTGCCGCGCCGCCCGGCGGGAGTGTTCGTCGGCCGACAGGAGCAGCTGGAGCGGCTGGAGCCGGCGCTGCGCTCCGGCCCCGGGGTGATCACTCAAGCGGTGGTCGGGCTGGGCGGGATCGGCAAGAGCGAGCTGGCCCTGCAGTACGCCCACCGGCACCGGGACGCCTACCGGCTGGTGTGGTGGATCACCGCCGAAACCCCGGAGCAGATCCAGGCCGGGCTGGCCGAGCTCGGCCGGGCGTTGTGTGCCGGCGTGGCCTCCAACGCCGCGGCCCAGGCTCCGGCCGAGGAGGCCGAGGCGTGGGCGCTGGCCTGGCTGGCCGCCCATGACGACTGGCTGGTGGTCTTCGACAACGCCGGGGACGCCGAGGACCTGCAGCCCTGTCTCGGCCGCCTGAGAGCCGGGCACGTGCTGGTCACCAGTCGCCGGGCCGTCGGCTGGCAGGACGTTGGCGAGGTGCTGCAACTGGGCGTGCTGCCGCAGGCCGAGGCGGTGCAGCTGCTGCTGGCGGTGATCGGCGCCGAGACCACGGTCGACCGGGCGTCGGCCGGGGAGCTGGCGGCGGAGCTGGGGGAGCTGCCACTGGCCCTCAAGCAGGCCGGCGCCTACATCGCCGCCACCCCCGGCATGGATCCGGCCACCTATCTGGGCCTGCTGCGCACCACCCCGGTGCGGGCGCTGAGCGCCGACCCGCGCCGCGACACAGCGACCGACCGCGTCGTCGCCCGGGTGTGGCAGGTGACATGTGCGCGGATCGAGCAGATCGACCCACGGGCGATGCGGCTGCTGCGGGCGCTGGCCTGCTACGCCCCCGACGACCTGCCGTGTGAGGTGCTGACCGGGTTCGAGGGCGCGGATGCGGCCGTGATCGCCGACGCCCTGGGCGTGCTGGCCTCCTACAGCATGATCAATCGGTCGCGGGACGGGCGGGCGGTGAGCGTCCACCGCCTGGTCCAGGCCGTCACCCTGGCCGCCCTGCCCGACGACGCCCGTACCATCACCCGCGCCGCCGCCGCCGACCTGCTACAGGCCGCCCTGCCCGGCGACCCCGAGCGCATCTCCTCCTGGCCGCTCTACGCTCGGCTGCTGCCACACGCCCAAGCTGTCCTGGACGCCGGCTCCGACACCATGGGCACGATCCTCACTTACTTGGATGCCAGCGGCGACTACCGCTCCGCCCAAGCCCTGCAGCACCGCCGCTACACCGTGCTGCACCACACCCGCGGACCTGAACATCCGCAGACGCTGACCGCCCGGGCCAACCTGGCGTTCTGGACGGGACGGGCGGGGGATGCGGTCGGTGCGCGGGATCAGTTTGCGGCGCTGCTGCCGGTGCGTGAGCGGGTGTCGGGTCCTGAACATCCGCAGACGCTGACCGATCGGGCCAACCTCGCCCGGTGGACGGGGGAGGCAGGAGATGCGGCCAGGGCGCGGTTTCCAGGGGCCGCCACTGGGTGTACATGGCTTCGATGTTCTGGGCTGCTGCGATCAAGTC
>NZ_JBSFPS010000494.1:0-2858 GCF_053588315.1 Streptosporangium sp. NPDC003464
ACCCGGGGAGGTGTTATCGCCCCGTCGGGCTCGTCAGAAGTGCTTGGAGTTCGGCGGGGTCGGGGGCTCCGGAGACGACGGGTGTGCCGTTGATGACGAACGTGGGGACCTGGCGGACGCCGAGTCGGGCCGCGCGTTCCTCATCGGCTCGGACGTCGGCGCTGTAGGCGTCGGTGTCGAGAACGGCACGGACCACCGCGGGGGGCAGACCGGCCTGTATGGCGAGGGTGTGGAGGACTTGAGGGTCGGCGACGTTGATGTTGTCGGTGAGGTGGGCGTGGAAGAGTCGTTCGACCACGACGTCGGCAAGGCGGTGGGCGGTGGCCAGGTGGATCAGACGGTGGGCGTCGAAGGAGTTGACCGGGCGGGCGGTGGCGGGGTTCAGTTCCAGGCCCTCGGCCGCGCCCAGCCGCCGAATCCGCTGGAACATTGCTGCGAGGTCCGGTGCGCCGAGGTCGAAGCGGTGCGCCATCGTCTCGGCCAGGGTGGCGCCAGGGGTCGGCGGCTGGTCGGGACGAAGCTGGAAGCTGCGCCAGGTGACGTGGACCTCCTCAAGGTGCGCGAGGACGCGGTCCAGACGCTTCTTGCCGATGTAGCACCAGGGGCACATCACGTCCGACCAGATTTCCAGGTCAATCACGGGTCTTGTCCTTGAGGAACAGGGCGAGCACCAGCCCTGTGGCCATGACGCAGCCGACCACATGAAGACGGTGTCCATCGCGCTGGCCATGCCGTCCAGCACGGGCCGGGCCAGGCGGGCGTCGAGATGGTCGAGGTAGGAGGTGTTGTTGAGGTCGACGCCGGATCCATCGTGCAGGCCGGCGACCAGATGCTGTGCGCTGGGGGCTGCGGTCACCGCGGGGTCGTGCAGGGCTGATTGGAACGCCGGGGTGTTTTCTGTCTGGTGGAAGGCGGCGGTGATGCGGTCCTGGGTGAGAGCGAACAGGAGCGACAGGTAGATCGCGGTTCCGGCGGTGCCGCCGAGTTGCCGGAAGAAGGTGTAGGAGGCGCTGGCGGCGCCCATGGTGCCCGCGGGCGCGGACGCCTGGACAGCGATCAGCATGACCTGGAAGCACAGGCCGATGCCCAGGCCCATGATGGTCGTGGCCAGGCCGGTGAACCACAGAGATGTGCCGGGAGTCAGCTGCGCGAAGCCGAACGCGCAGGCGGTCATGACGGCCAGGCCGAGGACCAGCAGCCCCCTGTAGCGTCCCGTACGGGTGAGGAAGGAGCCGCACAACCGGCCGGCCGCGACGATGCCCAAGGTCTGCGGCATCAGCATCAGGCCCGCCTCGGTCGGGGACAGGCCCTTGACGATCTGCAGGTAGAGCGGCAGGACAGACAGCCCGCCGAACACGCCCATACCGACGACGACGTTAACCGCGTTGCTCATCGTGAACAGCGGGCTGGCGAACAGCCGCGGCGGCAGCAGCGCCGAGTCGCCCATCCGCCGTTCGACCAGGACGAACACCAGCAGTCCCGCGACGCCCACACCGATCAGGGCGAGCGTGCGCGGCGAGGCCCAGCCCCAGCCGGAGCCCTGCTCGGCCACGATCAACAGGGGCACCAGTCCGAGTAGCAGCGTCGCAGCGCCGCCGTAGTCGATGCGATGGTCGGCACGGGTGTGCGGCAACCGGTAGAGCGTCACGACGAGCACCTGGGCGACGATGCCGATCGGGACGTTGATCAGGAACGCCCAGCGCCACCCGGCCACACCCAGGAAGCTGTTCATGCCGGCGAACAGGCCGCCGAGGACGGGACCGGCCACGCTGGAGATCCCGAACACAGCTCCGAACCAAGCCTGGTACTTGCTGCGCTCCCCGGGCGGGAGCATGTCGGCCAGGATCGCGAACGCCAGCGCCATCAGCCCTCCGGCGCCCAGCCCTTGCACGGCACGGAAGGCGGCCAGCTCATACATCGACTGCGCTGCCGCGCACAGCAGCGAGCCGAGCAGGAATAGCGAGATCGAGATCAGGTAGAGGGGCTTGCGGCCGTAGATGTCCGACAGCCGGCCGTACAGCGGCGTGGACACCACGCCGGTGATCAGGTAGGCGGTGGTCGCCCACGCCTGCAGGGTCAGGCCGTTCAGTTGGTCGGCGACGGTGCGCATCACCGCCGCCACGATCATCTGGTCCAGCGCACCGAGCAGCAGTCCGAGCATCAGCGCCGCCATCACCGCGGTCACCGCGCCGCGGCCGAGCCGGGGCGCAGGGGCCAGCGGGGCCAGGGATTCAGTCACAGGGAGACCTCCGCTCCATTAGTTAGGCTCCGTACATTATGGACCCATATATTAAATGTCCACACCATTAGGGTCTTGACTGTTAGGATCCGAATGTGAACACTGAGATCGAGCACGTGGAACTGGCGGTCGCCGCGATGTTCGCCGCATTCCGGCGCAAGCGCGGCCGCGAGCAGGCCAGCGGCGGCGGCCTGTCCGGAACGCAGTTGCGCGCCCTCGACGGCCTGGCTGAAGCGGGACATGCCACCGCCCGTCAGCTGGCCGACTATGCCGACGTCACCCCGGCGACCATGACCGGCATGCTGGACGTTCTCGAGACCAGAGGAGTGATCAGACGCGAGCGCAGCCTCACCGACCGGCGCGCGATGCAGATCGTACTGACCGACCGCGGGCACGAGCTCGTCGCCGAGGCGCGCGAACGGTGGCGGCAACGCTGGCAGGAAGCGATGTCGGACGTGCCCCCCGAGGATCTCCAGGCGGCGATCCGGGTCTTCGGCAAGGTCGCCGGCATCTTCGATCAGATGTAGCGAGACCGCGGCCCAGCACGGCAGTGGCGGCCGATCGGACCGACCGGCACAGGAAGAGGCAGTCCAGCCTCCGTCGTCCGTTCTCTGGGTGC
>NZ_JBSFPS010000495.1:0-2797 GCF_053588315.1 Streptosporangium sp. NPDC003464
CGGGGAACGGGTGAGGGGCCGGGAGAAGGCCCGTGGCCGGGAGGGGTGACAGCCCGCCTTTGACCTCGATCGCATCCGTGACGGCATCGAGCAGCCAGGAGGCCCGCCTGCCCGGCAACCCCAGGGGGCGCCGGCTCGGCGTGTCCGTTCACGCCCGGGGTGCCCGCAGCATCACGGCGACGGTACGACTCGTGTGGCCGCCACAAGATCGTGCAGGGCGGCCCGGTCGCGGCGCACCAGCAGTAGCGCGATCGAGACCCCGGCCAGGGCGTACGCCGCGACCAGGAGGGGCATGGCGAAGATCACTTCGTGACCGCGTGCCAGCCGGGACACCGCCATGTGACCGCACTGCCATGGAAGCAACTTCACAACGTTGCGTACCACGATCCGTGCCGTACCGGACCGCTCCCCGCTGACCGTAGCCACAACGAGCCCGGCCCGTCGCTTGCCCCACGTGGCCTGGCGCCGCCCCGCCTCCCCGATGGTCAGACACGCCCCGACAGGCAGCGCGGTCAGCACAGTGATCAGTAGATCGGTGCTCACCATGCCGAGCCCATCGAACACCCCTGCTCCCGCGAGGTGCAGCGGGACGAACACCACGGCAAGCAGGGTCAGCCAGGCGACGATCGCAAGATAGTCCCAGCCGGCTGCCACCAGCCTCGGGCGTAACTCTGCCCGGCCGACTTGCGTCTTCTTCAGCATGCGTTGCCTCCTTGACCAGCATGACGATTTCACCTGCGAGCGTTACGCCCACTCATTATGGCAAATGTAAAAGGGGGCCTGATCAACATCCTCGTCTCGGTTTGGCGGCCCACAGGATGACGTCCGTACCGAAGAACTTCTTGTGGCACTCGATATTCCTGAGGCCGAGACCATTCAGAACGCCGGCGATATGTCGCGGCGATTTCAAGGGGGGCGTGCTGGATTCGAGGATCACAATCCGGCCGCCGGACTTGATATCTGCAAGAGCAATCCGGAAAAGCGGTGCGTCGGCCCCTTGCCGTGTCGGGGTGTGTCCAGTGAACGGGGTAACTCATTTGAATCAGTTTCTGTCGGGTGGTCGAGATCGAGCGGCCTTCGAAGGTGATGGCAGAAGCGTTGAGAGCGGCTTTCCAGCGGGTGATTCAGCGTTTGGGGCCCTTGCCGGTCGGGTCCAGGCTCATGATCGCCACCAGCCGTCGAAGAAACGCATCCACGAACGACTGAACGACTGACGGCCAAATGAGTCACGGTCCAAGGAACCGGTCAGGTCCCTCCTTTGACCGCGCGCACGCTGACCGGGTCGATCGCGCATCGTGGCCAGTCCAGCTCGCCTCGGGCGCCGGAATCGTCCAGCAGGACGCGGTACGGCAGGGGCCGGCGCTCCTCCGGACCAGGAGTTGCACCGAAAAAATAAAAATACAGTCCCGAAGTCGGCCATGTCGTGGCGGGGATGGGCATCGACACCGAAGTACGTAAGCATTTCTCGATCGAGTCGGCGTGCGATTCCGCAGCATTTCCCGCGCTTGGCCGTTGCTCCGGCACGGCCCGCAGCCCGGTGCGGATCAGCAGCGGGGCCAGGTGGCGCGGCAGTACGGCGGCGGGATCGGCGGTGATGCCGGCTGCCATAGCGTGCACCAGCGACCCGTACGCTTCGGCGCGACAGGAACGGAAGAAGACGAAGTGCCGGCCGTCGGGCCGGATGAGCATCGAGGCCTCGCCCCAGAGCGCCTCCCGTTTTCCCGCAGGGCGAACGGGGGCAGGGTTCCACCGCGGCTTGAGGCTTTTCCTCCATCGGTCCAGCACCGTGGACAACACGCGGCGGGAAGTCTCCGGGACCTGTTCAACGACAGGCTTGAAGCCATGAGTGGCTACTACGAACAGCCCGGCGGCGCGGAGCCCGGCATCGAGACATCCGTCCCGCGGCTCCGCTGCGGATCGCCCGACGCGCGGAACAGTTCCTCGGCCCTGGCCGGCGGGCGCGGACCTGAGGCAGCGCCAGGCGCCCCTCGACGCATCGTGGCGGTGGGCGCGTGAGCCATACCCCGCCTTCCGCCCCGCCCGCGTGGCGGGAACTGCTGGGCCGGGAGTATCTCGGCGCGGCTGTCGTGCTGGCCGGCGGAGTGCTTGTCGGTGCGATCAACATCTATCTGGCGGCGAGCCTGCTGCCGACCGCGGTGGCCGATCTCGGCGGCGCGAGCTTCTATGCCTGGAACATGACGGTCTACCTCGTCGCCATGGTGATCGCGACGATGCTCACCGGTCGGTTCCTGTCACTGTGGGGGAACGTCGGCGCCTACCTTCTCGGCTTCGCCATGTTCACCGCGGGCTCGCTGGCCTGCGCGCTGAGCCCGGCGATGGCGTTGCTGCTGGCCTCCCGAGGCGTGCAGGGGCTCGGCGCCGGGCTGCTGTCCGGGCTGGGATTCGCCGTCATCCGATCAGCCCTGCCGACCCGGCTCTGGACGCGCGGCGCCGCGCTGATGTCGGCGATGTACGGCGTCGGCAACTTCGCCGGCCCGGCACTCGGCGGCCTGTTCGCCCAGTTCGGGTCGTGGCGGCTGGCGTTCGCGGCGATGGCGGTGATCGGGGCCGGATGCGGTGCGCTCGTACCCCGCGTGCTGCCGCGCGGCGAACGCGGCGGCGGGCGCGTCCTACGGCACTGGCGCAACCGCGAAAGCATCTACCAAGCGCACCGCACCATCCAGGAGCTGCAAACCCTCGACCCCGACGACGGGCCCGACCGGCTGCGCGCCCTCGGCGAACGGCTCCTCAAAACCGCCGACGACCTCGCCCCCGAACGGCCCGCCGACAACGAAGA